>JBHEOU010000212.1:2736-3018 GCA_046260645.1 Bacteroidales bacterium
CTGCTCCGTCGGTCAGCCTGAATCCGGGGATGGCATACTGTACCATTCCGCCGGCCTTTGATCTGGCCTCGAACACGTCGACTTTAAAGCCTGCCATTCTGAGGTAATAGGCACATGATAGTCCTGCCGGCCCGGCTCCGATGACTGCTGCTTTTTTGCCGTTATCCGGAGCGGGATTAAGGCTGACATTGTCGTGTTCTGAGATAAATCGTTTGACTTCCCTTATCTGCAGCGGATCGTCATAGTTTATCCTGGTGCACTTCCCCTGGCACAGGTGATCGC
>JBHEOU010000213.1:0-2986 GCA_046260645.1 Bacteroidales bacterium
TCTCAGTATAGGCTGTCATATTTGGCAGCTCAAAGAATTCACCGAATGCCTCTCCGTGCTCTTTCGAGCCGATGCCGCCGGTGATGTATATCTTTCCACGTGTGACATCTTCCCAAATCCTCTGCGACGCCTTGAGATAACGGTTATAACCGGTTGCTTCAGAGAGGTCTGCCATGGCAGTGTACATATAGACACCCCTCACCGCATGGCCTACAGCCTCAGCCTGATCAAGAACCGGCCTGTGCATCTGCAGGTAAACCGAGTCATTGTAAACCTCAAACCTGCTCCCCTCCGGATGGCGGATATATTCACCCGGTCTGCCCCGCACATCAAGGAAGAACTGGGCCAGCTCCAGCCATTTCCTCTCACCGGTAAGTCTGTAGAGCTTGATAAGGCCTATCTCTATCTCCTGGTGGCCGGGGGCTATTTCCCTCTTTCCCCAGCCAAACTCATTATAAACAAGTTCGGCATTCCGTAGCGCAACATTTATGAATGTATAGGTGCCGGTAGCCAGATGATGAGCTACTGCAGCCTCATACATGTGGCCGACGTTATAGAGTTCATGGCTGACACGCTCGTCTATCCATCTCTCTCTGCCTGCTCCCGGAGCCATATTATCCGGGTCAATGGTGCGGGTGGTATAGAGATAACCATCCTCCTCCTGGGCAGCAGCTATCAGTGTCACAAGACTGTCAACATACAGACGCAGCTCCGGATCAGGCGTTTCCATCAGTGAATAACAGGCTCCCTCAATAATCTTGAACACGTCTGAATCATTGTAGCGTGCACCGGTATGCTTCCCCTTTTTCAGCCCGCCGGCGATGGCGAAATTGTCAATGCGGCCTGTCTGCTCGCACTGGCTGAAGACATAGGGAATGGTCGTGACCCTGTTCCGTTCTATCTTGGGCGACCAGAATTTATCCCTGATAAGCACCTCTCCCGGAGCAGGCATTGCGAGCCATTGAATGATCTTCTCCTCCTCCGGTCGAGGATTGCAGGAAGCGGCACACACTACCAAAATCATAATTATCAGATTCCTTTTTTTCAACTTCTTGTCTCTTTTTTTATGAGTTTGAGCCGCTTCATGACATCATTTGCGCCGCGGCCAAAATAATCATGCAGTATACGGTATTCCGCGAAGAGTCTGTCATAGTTGTCCCATCAATGCAAAGGCTCCGTCAGTTTACTGCCAGGTTGAAAAAGAAGCCGTTCATGGCCAGCTCCCTGTACTTCTCTTCATTGAACCTGTAATACCAGGCACCTTTCTTTGATGTCGCCCTCTCCTTCTCCTCAAGCTTCTCAATAAGGTTCATTGAGAGGATCTTTTTTCTGAAGTTGCGTTTGTCTATCGGTCTCTGATAGATAGCCTCATAAAGATTCTGAAGCTGCACAAGGGTGAACTTCTCAGGAAGAAGCTCAAAGCCCATTGGCCGTACCCCTGCTGTCTTTACCAGTTCAAGCAGAGCCCTGTCAACCATCATGCGATGGTCAAAGATCAGATCCGGCAGGTTTGACAATGACCGCCAGTGAGCTCCGTTGTTCCTCTGTATCTCAGGGTCCAGTTCATGTATTCCAATTAGAGCGAAGTAGGCCGTTGAGATTACCCTGGCGCCAGGGTCACGGTCTGTCTCGCCATAGGTATAGAGCTGCTCCATGTAAAGGTCAGACAGGCCTGTCAGGCTGCAGAGCACACGGCAGGCAGCGTCATCAAGGCTCTCTTCCTCCTGCACAAAACCGCCTGCCAGGGACCACTGCCCGAGGGCAGGCACAAAGCTCCTCTTTATCAGGAGGAGTTTGAGCTCCTTCCGGGCAATGTCATACCCGAAAATAATGCAGTCTACTGCGTTGAAGTATCTCTGATGCCTTGAATAAAGCTCCATCATACCTTTTAATATTACTGCCTATTGTCTACTGCCTAACTGCCTTTCTCATAAGTATGCAATTTAAATAAAAATTTAAATGTAATATATACACTTTTTGCAAATATTTGGATAAAAAACCGCTCTTTCATCTTTTCTTCATCTTCAGTTATATAATTTTGTTGTGTATCAGTTCAATAATGTAACGTTTCAATGAACTGAAAAAAAATTTAAGGATCTTCGGGCATAAAAAACCAGATGAATTATGAAACTTGCATGAGCATAGGCTCAAAAATGGTATAACGAATGAAAAGGATTAGAAAAACAGTATTGATAGTGACGGTAATGATGGTCTCTTTAATGATGATCACAACCGCGGCCATCAATGCACAGGAGGTCAAGGTCAAGCCTGATACGGCAAGCGTCATGGCACAGGAGCGGGAACAGCAGGTACAGGAGCAGAACCGGAACAGGGAGCAGGCTCAGAACCAGGGTCAGGAGCAAAATCAGGCACAGGCTGAGAAACAGAACCAGGGCCAGGCACAGAGTCAGGGCCAGAGTCAGAATCCGGAGCAAAGCCAGAGCCAGACGATGACTAACACCGGGGCAAAAGCTCAGACTCAGGGTGCCAGTGCAGCCGGTGTCAAAAAGGTACAGAGTGCCAGACCTGACTGGAGCAAGGCGCGCGGCGCCCGTCCTCCTTCAGTTGAACGGCCCTCGGGATCAAGGATACCCAAGGGTGCCGGCAAACCTGGAGGCGCAAAGGGTCCTGGGAAAAGATAGGAATCTGAAAACGGACACAATGAAGGGAAGGATATCTCTGACAGTTGCAATTGCCTGCACTATAGTGCTGCAGGCTTACTTTATATCTGCATCGGCACAGCCGGCAAATGACCTGACAACCCCGCCTGATACCACAGCCGCCAGGGAAAATACCCCTGTACATTCATTCTATGCCGGGGCTGGTTACGGCAGCAATATGGTCTATCTGGGAACGACCATGTCACAGGATCACGGTTTCGGATATACATCACTCTCTTACGGGCTGAATGACAAACTGTACCTCTCGGCCACAGGGTATACCATCAGCGGATTCTCACCCTTCCTCGCTTTCTACAGCCTTGGCC
>JBHEOU010000214.1:0-337 GCA_046260645.1 Bacteroidales bacterium
GGGTAAGCAAATATGACGAGAACGGTTACGTTCTTGAGTCAGCTCTCTTTGACCAGGATAATGAATACCTCGGTGGCAAGAGCGTGCCGGTGACGCAGTATGCATATGACAGTCACGGGGCGGTGATTGAAGTAAAGAACATGGACAAAGACAGGAATATCATAAACAACCCGTCTAACGGAGTGGCAATCACTGAATACAAGTATGACGAGAAAGGTAATCGCACAGAAACCTTAAGGCTCGACAAAGACAGGGTGGCTGTTACCCAGTAACCCTTACCCCGGAATTCACCATGAAAAGCAGAATAAGTTCATACCTGTTTCTACTCGGATTGCTT
>JBHEOU010000214.1:347-2974 GCA_046260645.1 Bacteroidales bacterium
CCTGAGGAACTATATGCAAAAGGCATATCAGCGGTGCTGTAAACAAGCAATTCGTTGAGCTGCCGGAGTATTTTGAATCGGGAATAAAACCCTTCGGGTATGATAAAATAATTCTTGTATGCGATGACGGACAGCTGTCAGGCTATACCACCTCGCTCCTCAGGATGATGGGATACGGCAATGTCTATGCAATGCGCTGGGGAATGGGCGGCTGGAATAAGACCTATGCTCAGGAGGGATGGATCAGTGGTTCATCAGGCAAATATGAAGACCGCCTGGAAACTGAAACCCAGGAGACCCCTGCACCCGGACTAATGCCGGAGCCTGGCACGGGTCTGTCAACCGGCAGTGAGATAGCAGATGCCAGGTTCAGAAAACTCTTTGAGGAAGGAACGGGAAATATATTGGTGTCGGCTGATGAGGTCTTCGCCGATCCCGCAAAATACTTCGTCATAAACCTTGAGCGCAAGGATAAGTACGACTCCGGTCATATCCCCGGCGCCGTCAGGTACAAGCCGGAATCGACCCTGGGCTTTCCTGACATGATGGCAACCATCCCTTCAGACCGGACAGTAGTTCTCTATTGCGGCACCGGGCATAACTCGGCTTTTGCCTCTGCCTTCCTCAGGCTGTTCGGGTATGATGCCAGGACTCTCCGGTACGGGAACAACAGCTTCATGTATGACAAGATGGTAAGTGAGAAAAGCACCATGTCGTGGTTGCCCTTTACGCTTGACGAGTCGAACGATTTTCCGACGGTAAAATAACCAGTACTGTTCCTGAACTGATATTCCGGTCTGGCCCTGCGTCAGGCCGGAATTTTGTTTTCAGGGCGTCTCTGCACCCTTATCGCTGAGGATATAGAGGTCCTTTATCCCCATCTCGCTCAGAACCATCCATACCCTGGCTGAAACGGATGCGTCATCTGACCAGAGAATGACAGGGCCTTTGTTCCTCCGGATCATCCTCATGTTTTCCTTCTCAAGTATTAATCCGGGAGGAATCATCACGCTCCTCTCTTCAACCTGTGCGGGGACCTCAGCCGTAGTGCCGAGACTGATCAAAAGGACCTGTTCACCGGCCTGAACCATCTGATCAGTGCTGATCAGGTTGGATCCATCCGCCGACGAGGCGGCCCACCTGACGGCGTCATACCTGAAGCTGTCACGACTGAACGACCGGATGAGAACCAATGCAATCACCAGTGCAAGGATTGTAATAATGAGCCAGTTTTGTTTCAGAAATTTCATGTGAATTCTTTTTGAGTTATCTGATCATTCGCATCCGCCGTCAAGCTTCTTCGCCGAAAATTTCTTTGACTCCATGTATTTCAGTTTAAGGCTGTCGGGCAGGCTGTTAAGCTCAGTGAACATCTCCCCGGCACGCTTCCGTATTTCGAACATGGCATTTTCCCTTGCTGTAATCCTTTCGCCCGCAAACTTCGTGTCAATGACAGTCCTTATCCATTCAGTGATACCGCCGGCCAGGACATAACTGTTCTCGTAACCCAGCCCCCTGGCATAGACCAGGGCATAGTCAGCTTCCAGGTCACCGGCGGAATAAAAAATTGTCCGGATCTTTTCATTGCTGAGCCATATGTCAGGATCTGACCGCATGAACTCTTCGTAAGGCACATTGAACGCTCCGGGGAGGGCCTGTTGTCTGAATTCTTCGGCTGACCTGAGGTCTATCAGGTGAAATGCCGGATCTTCTCTGACGATGAACCCGGCTACCTGGTCAGCAGTGAATGAGGCTTCATCATCAAGTACCTCATCAAGGAGATTGGCGGGTTTATTAGAGGTAAACGACCGGTTTGCCGTCAGAGGCAACAACGCCAGGATCAGACTTAACATTACCAGCAATACGGAAAACTCTCTTCGGATCTTCATGCCTGAAAATTATAAGTCGTTTGTTATCTCCGGCCGTGCAAATCTCTTTTCAGCCAGCTCGGCCAGCCAGAACATCGCAGCAGCAGCGGCTGTGAGCAGAAGTGTAAATAGTCCCGGTGAGAGTCCAAGGACTTCGTTGATCTTCACAGGGCCCCTGTACTGAGCAGTGGCCAGGCCTTCAATCAGGGGATAGCTCTCCGTGAAGAGGAATGCACCGACGAATCCGCCGGCGACAAATACCATGGCATCGATCTTGCCGATTGACATGGCACACAGTCCTGTTCCGGGGCAGAACCCGCCCATTATGAACCCTGCTCCCATGATTACACCTCCCACAATTGAGGCGGTGACATAAAACTCGTTGACATATACCTGGTTAAGGTTGAGTACTCCGAAGAAACCCAGAAACTGTGCTCCTATCAGGGCTACTATGGAGGCAGTAAAGAACACCTTGAGAACGGTGGCGTCATATCCGTAAAACATCCCTGCCAGCTTGCGGCTTGACGAGAAGCCCGCCTGTTCCAGCGCAAACCCGAAGCCCGTGCCGATCAGGAATGCCGTCAGCATATTGAGCCATTCGGGGAATTCATATAATGATGAAAGTGGTGCCATATATGTTGTGTTTTGTGTTCTTATTAATCTTTTCTACCCTGATCTTATATTTTCGATTGACGATTTTCGATTTTCGATTTTTAACTTTCGATGCTCACCTTTCGACTTTTTGACCCTCAGACCTTC
>JBHEOU010000215.1:0-284 GCA_046260645.1 Bacteroidales bacterium
ATCTTGTTGCCGGTAGTGGTACCGTCAAAGTTGTAACCGGCTGCAATAAGATAATCCTGGAGCGTAGTCCATTCATCTTTTGAGGGCACATGCCAGCCTGTAGGGCACACACCCCTGGGATCAGTGACAGCGTACCATGTATAGAGCCGGCCATAAAGCTCAACGTTGGCTTCATTGCCATCATAGGGCCACTGGTATTTGGGCTTGCCCGCATCATGTGACTGATCACTCAGATCAAGACTGGCAGGATTGGTTGTGCCTATCAGATCACCGTTGTTATATTT
>JBHEOU010000215.1:439-2647 GCA_046260645.1 Bacteroidales bacterium
CCGCTTCTTTTTCTCATGACTTTTTAATTAAAGATACGATGTGAAAAACGCTGAAACAATGTCGAATGAGCAAAGGAACCTTTTCAATTAGCAAAAGCCCGATGCGGATTAGCAACTGACATGGTTGCAATTCTATATCAATGCCTGATGCCCTCCTTGTGCAAGCGATAAACCAGTGAAGGCCCTTTGGGTAATGATAGACAGTTTGTGTTTTCAGGAAACCGCGGCCCCTGTCAGGCCCAGGTCATCAAAAAAGCCGGTATATGACTTTGCCACCGCCTCTGCTCCCTCTATTGTCACCGCACCAGTGGCAGCGGTTGCCATCACGGCGGCCATCATGGCTATACGGTGGTCATTGTGCGAGGAGACAACACCACCGCTGACCACCCCCCCCTCGATGAACATCTCATCACCATCAATGTGTGATCTTATCATGAGGGCACCAAGCACATCAGTAATCGCCCCTGCCCTGTCGCTCTCCTTATGCTCCAACCGGCTCACCCCTCTGATCCGGCTGGTACCGCTGCATAGTGCTGCCAGTGCTGCCAGCGGGGGGAACAGATCCGGGGAATCTGTAGCATCATAGTTAAATGCCTTAAGATCAGATTTCTCAGCCTTCACCCCTTCGGCGGTTTCTGTTAAATGACAACCGGCATCGCGCATCGCCTGCATTATTGCCCTGTCGGATTGAAGGCTTGCTACATTAAGGTTGCCGACGGTGACATCACCTGCCAGAGCCCCGGCAACAAGCAGGAACGCCGCCCCGCTCCAGTCGCCCTCAACAGTGTACTTCCGTGCACTGTACTCCTGGTTTCCCGGTATGACAAAATGACTGAACCCTCTGTTCTCCACATTGATCCCGAAGTCGGACAACAGCTCGAGCGTGAGGCTGATATATGGCCTGCTCTTCAGGTTGCTGACCTCTATTTCACTGTCGGAGCCGGCAAGCGGAAGCGCCATCAGAAGTCCTGTAAGCAGCTGCGAGCCGGTAGAGCCGTCTATGACCACCCTCCCTCCTCTTATCCGGCCGCTGAGAGTGACAGGTAAAAGGCCTTTATTCGTACTCACTTTTACTCCCAGCTGGCTGAGTGCGTCTTCTATCATCTTAACCGGTCTCTTCACCAGCGAACCCTCTCCGGTGAGAGTCACATGATCCGAGAGCAGGGCGGCTATGGGGGCAAACATTCTCAACGCCAGGCCTGATTCTCCGCAGTGGAGAGTTACAGGGGGGACAGGTCTCAGACCTGTCTGTACAGTAATGGAAACATCCTCCCTGGTGATCAGGGCGCCAAGCGCCGCAGCCATTTTGATGGCTGCCAGGGAGTCATTGCAGAATGAAGGATTGCGGATCACGGTTGTGCCTTTGACCAGCAGTCCTGCAGCTATTGCTCTCTGTGTGAGACTTTTGCTTGCCGGTGCCTCAATCTTTCCTTTAAGGTTTGACGGATGAACGGTGATCTCCATTGAACAGTTTATAATTCATAAATGCGATCTGTATACAAGCATACTAAATTAATCTTCTTTCATCACTCTCATCTGGTGAGTGATAGATTCCTGATGTATCGCCTCCAGGAAGTTCTGAATGAACTCCGGTGTCAGGCCTTTTCTTACCCCCTTTTCCACCGCGTTGTTCTTCACCTCCTTCCACCTGGTGCTTTGCAGTATGGTGATATTATGTTCCTTCTTGTATCTCCCTATTGTCTCTGCCACCTGCATGCGGCTCTCAAGGATATCGAGGAGCAGGTTGTCATATACATCTATCTGGCTGCGCAGGTCCTCAATCGTCTCAAGGAACTCAGGGTCATCCGATGTCGGCGACCTGAGCACCAGGATGTCAAGTATCCCTGCCAGCTCTGCCGGGGTGACCTGCTGCTTCCTGTCGCTCAGTGCGTTTACCGGATCGATGTGTGACTCTATCATCAGGCCGTCATAGTTCAGGTCCATCGCCTTCTGCGACAGGTCTCCGATGAACGACCTGTCGCCACCCATGTGACTCGGATCGCATATCATCGGCAGGAGAGGTATGCGCTGACGCAGCTCAACAGGTATCTGCCATCGCGGCTGGTTGCGGAAGGCGCTCTTCTCCCACGATGAGAAACCGCGGTGGATGGCGGCAATACGAGTGATACCCGCTTTGCTTATCCTTTCAATTGCGCCTATCCAAAGCTCAAGATCAGGATTAATGGGATTCTTGACGAACACCATGAC
>JBHEOU010000215.1:2657-2951 GCA_046260645.1 Bacteroidales bacterium
CCTCCCTCACCTGCCGCAGCCATTTCAGCCCGACGGTGCCCACACCTTCAAACTGGTCAGGACGGGTGCGTGGCTTCCAGATGCCGGCACGGAAGAGGTCAACCCTGCCCGTGGCTGCCAGTCCGGCGGCGGTGAGCATCACCTGCTCCTCGCTCTCGGCACTGCAGGGCCCGGCAATCATCAGGGGCCGTTGCTTATATATCGGCCACTCCTCTATCGGAGTGATATCCAGTCTCTTATTCGGTGGTGTAATGGGCTCGCTTTTCATGGTACGGTCAGTGCTTCATTTAAGTA
>JBHEOU010000216.1:0-2949 GCA_046260645.1 Bacteroidales bacterium
AGACGACCCGGGTGAATAGTTAGGCATATTTTTCATAAGTTAGCATCTATATTTATACAGCAGTGAAATTTGAAAACGAAATAGTTAAAACAGCCCGCAGAGTACAGGCTATAGCACAGGCAGGACTGCATTATGCTGAGAATGAATTTGACAGGGAACGCTACGAGGAACTCCGGGATCTGAGCGTTCAGCTTGCAGCGGCCGCTACTGGCAGAGAAATAGACAAAATAAAGAATCTGTTTACAAACGATTACAACCATGACATATTATGATTGATATAACCACCATTTTGATATAAACATGACTGGCTTGACAAAAGAAGAGAGCATCCGGTACAACCGGCAGCTCATCATCCCGGAAATAGGGGAACGCGGTCAGGAGGAGCTTCGTAATGCAGCAGTCCTGGTTATCGGTGCCGGCGGACTGGGCTCTCCTGTGCTGATGTATCTTGCCGCCGCCGGAGTGGGGACACTTGGCATAGTTGACCCTGACGAGGTTCATATGAGTAACCTTCAGAGGCAGGTACTGTACGTCACAGAAGATATTACCCGTCTCAAGGCCGAGGCGGCAGCCCAAAGGATCTCCCATCTCAATCCCCTGATAACAGTACGGACTCACCCGGTGAGATTCAGCGAAGAGAACGCGGCGGAGTTGCTGAGAGGTTATGACATTGCGGTGGACTGTACTGACAACTTCACATCAAGATATATACTCAGTGATGCCACCCGAGTTGCCGGCATCCCGATGGTATACGGTGCAGTCAGCCAGTTCATGGGACAGGTATCGGTTTTCAATTACAGGGGAGGGCCATCATACCGCGATCTCTACCCCGAAGAGACGCTTGCTGCAACAGATGCCACTCCTTCGGAACTGGGTGTGATAGGAGCCCTTCCCGGAATCATAGGTTCATACCAGGCCTGCGAGGTGATCAAGATCATCACAGGGGCAGGTGAAATTCTCTCAGGACGCCTGCTGCAGGTAGATGCACTTAACCTCAGGACGGAAATCATTGCATTCTGAACAGTACAGTTTGGAAAGACCGGGATTATTGCGAAATTAGGTCTCTGGTTTCAATATAATGCCTGTATGAATGAAAACCACAGCGGTATATATTGTGATTCTCCTGATGCTTCATCTCTTTGCCGCGGAAGCAGAAGCCTCATTGCAGAATAACATTGATACTGCACTCATCAATAAACGGTCTGCGGAGGCGTACACTAATGCCCGCAGAAACCCCGACTTGTCAATAGTGATGGCCCACCAGTCGCTTAGTGTATCACGTTCATCAGGCTACAACCAGGGCATCGCGGATGCTTCACTTGCAATGGGCATGGCCTACCTGGCAAAATACAACCAGGGCGACAGCGCCCATTATTATAACAAGCTGGCACTCGCCACGTATGAAGAGACAGGTGACATTACCGGACAGGCACGGGCCTGCTACGGACTTGCCTATGTCCACAGCTTCAAAGGCGACCTGGCCTCGTCAGAAAAATACAGCACCATGGCTCTGGAATATTTTGAGAAGGCAGGAGATTACCGTGGTGTGGTTAACAGCCTCAACGTTCTGGCTTACCTGGCAAGGCAGAGACAAGACCTGGAAGCGGCGAAAGGTTATATTGAAAGAGCTATCAGCACCGCCGGTGAGGTGAAGGACACCCTCCCCATGGCAGATGCAATAAACAGCCTCGGTAACATTTATAAGGAGATGGCTCTGTTCAGCCAGGCTATCGATGCATACTTCGAGGCCCTGAAGCTCTGGGAAATAAAGGGCGACAGCGCCGGAATGTCAATCGCATACGGAAGCATTGGCCTGGCATACTATTACCAGAAAGACTATGAAAAGGCTCTGGAATTCAGCCGTAAGCATCTGTCACTGTCAGAGAAGAGAAAAGACCTTTGGGAAGTGAGTAAGATATGTAACACCATCGCACAGATACATAACTCTCAGGGTATATTCGACAGTGCCCTCGTCTACCAGCGTAAGAGCCTTGACCTGAACAGGGAGATGAATTTCCCCACCGGAGAAGCATCCAGCTGCTACAATATTGCTTCCACACTGCTCCATCTGTCACAGCCCGATTCCGCATTGTGGTACATGAAAAAGGCAATGTCCATAACCTCGGCTAATGACCTGCCTGTTCCTCCGGAATATTATATCACCCTCGGTAACATCTGGCAGTCACGCGGTAACTTTAACCAAGCATCTTCAAATAGTCTCACAGCATACAATATGGGCAAGGAAAAGCAACTTCCGCTGATTGTCTCCGATGCCTCCCTGCTGCTCAGCGACTTATACGGTAAAACAGAAAGGAAAGACCTGGCATACCGGTACCTCAGGGAACACTTGCAGCTGAAAGACAGCATCAGCAACGACGAATTCCTGAAACAGGTCACCCGGATGGAGATCCAGTACAATTTCGACAAAAAGCAAAAGGAGGCAGAATATATTCAGATGCAGGAAAAGATAGTGCGCGACCAGAAGATAAAACAGCAGGGACTATATCTCAAGGGACTTGCCATCCTGCTCGTTATTGTCGCCCTCTTCTCTCTCCTTTACCTCCGCCATAACCGCTTGCAGTCAAAATATAAACGGATCGACCTCGAACAGCGCCTGCTGCGAACACAGATGAACCCCCACTTTATCTTCAACTCCCTCTGTGCCATCCAGGAACTCATCATGGCTGAAAAGCCACAAATAGCTAACGCTTTTCTTACCAAGATAGCCAGGCTCGTGCGCAATATCCTCGAGAACTCACGCGAGGAATACATTCCGCTTGAAAAAGAGATTGAAACCCTGAAGTATTACATGGATGTCCAGCAATTGAGGTTTGACACGGGTTTTAAATATAGTATTCATGTTGATCAATCCATTGACCCTGAGAATGTTTCAGTTCCTCCCATGCTTGCCCAGCCATGCGTTGAGAATTCAATTGAACACGCCCTGCT
>JBHEOU010000217.1:0-2920 GCA_046260645.1 Bacteroidales bacterium
CCGTCACCCTCGAGTTGGAGGGAGAGAACGCCTACGGTTACCTCAAGGGCGAGAACGGCGTCCACCGCCTCGTGCGCATATCCCCGTTCAACTCCCAGGGGAAAAGACAGACGACTTTCGCATCGGTATATGTTGCGCCACTGGTGGACGATGAAATAGAGATTGATATAAATCCGGCTGACATCACCTGGGAGACATTCCGCTCCTCGGGCGCCGGCGGCCAGAACGTCAACAAGGTTGAGACGGCCGTGCGCCTGCGCCACGCACCCACGGGCCTCGTCATAGAAAACCAGGAGTCGCGTTCACAGGGCCAGAACAAAGAGAACGCCCTCCGCCTGCTCAGATCGCACCTATATGAGATGGAGCTGAGAAAGAGAGAGGAAGAGACAGCAAAGATAGAAGGGGCAAAGAAAAAGATAGAGTGGGGCTCCCAGATCAGGTCATATACCCTTCATCCTTACAAGCTTGTAAAGGATCTGCGGACGGGATACGAGTCAGGCAATGCTCAGGCGGTCCTTGACGGCGATCTGGATGAGTTCATCAAATCATACCTCATGGAGTTCGGCGGAAGCCACTGAGACCGTATGATAAAAAGCATGGTTTAATAGCCTGACAATCCTTTTATTTGCACTCTCAGGAACAGTTTACCCGATGGACAAGAAAGAAAGGTTATTTGAAAAGTTTCCGCCGGTCTCCACAGAAAAATGGATGGAGAAAATCACGGCCGACCTGAAGGGGGCCGATTTCAGGAAGAAACTGGTCTGGAAAACCCGTGACGGAATTGAGGTCATGCCTTTTTACAGGCAGGAAGACCTCGAAAAAGTTCAACACATGGGGTTTCTGCCGGGCGACTACCCCTTCGTGAGGGGAGTGCAAGTCTCTGACAACACCTGGCTGGTGAGGCAGGACATTGCAGTTAGCGATTACAAGGCCGCCAACACCAAAGCCCTCGAAATACTCATGAGAGGGGTAACCTCCATTGGCTTTGTGATAGAAGACCCGCAGTCAATCACCGTTGATAATATATCTCAGCTGCTCAGCGGAATACACCTTGAGAGTGTGGAACTTAACTTCATCACCCCGGGTATGGCAAAAGAGCTCTTTGCCGCTCTCGGATCAGTCGTACATTCCGCAGGCGCAGACACCAGCAAGGTAAAATTGAGCATCGCTGCCGATCCGGTCGGAAAGCTGGCGCTGAACGGCAAGCTGTGCATACCGGTAGATCAAGGACTCGATTATCTTGCTGACCTCGTAAAAGAGTCAGACGGCATAGGGGGCATGAAGTGCGTGGAACCCTCAGGAACCATCTTCAGCAATGCAGGCGCAGGCCCGGCAGCCGAGCTTGCTTACACCCTGGCATTGGGCAACGAATATATGGCCTCACTGACCGACAGAGGCATCAAACCCGACAGAGCCGCACAGGCAATGAAATTCACCTTCGGCATCGGTCCCGACTTCTTCCCCGAGATAGCCAAGCTGCGTGCAGCCAGGATGCTCTGGGCAACAATAGTGAAGGGCTATGAGCTGAAGTCGGAAGAGGCACCACAGATGCATATACACTCCGTCACCGGCAGGTGGAACAAGACCCTGTATGACCCTTATGTCAACATGCTGCGCACGCAGACAGAGGCAATGTCAGCGGTGCTTGGCGGGGCCGGATCGATCACCGTCGAACCCTTTGACACCGTCTTCCGGAGTGCCGGCGAGTTCTCCGGGAGGATAGCCCGCAACCAGCAGCTGCTCCTGATGGAGGAGTCGCACCTCGACAAGGTGGCTGACCCGGGTGCCGGATCATACTACCTCGAGGAGCTTACCTCATTGATGGCCCGTGAAGCCTGGAAGCTGTTCCTCGAGATTGAAAACGAGGGAGGCTTCCTGAAGGCACTACAGATCGGCACCATCCAGGAAAGAATCGCGGCAGCGGCAAAATCGCGAAAAGAGGATACCGCAAAAAGACGCGAGATACTTCTTGGCACCAACCAGTATCCCAACTTCAGTGAAGCGACGGCACCGGAGCATGACACGGAAAAACTATTCCCGGAAAACACCCCTGAAAAGGATACGGAAGTGTCTCCCATCAGACCCTCCAGGGGAGGTGAGGAGTTCGAGAAACTCAGGCTGGCAACAGAAAGGGCACAGCACAGGCCCCTGGCCTTCATGCTCACCATTGGTAACCCGGCAATGCGCAGCGCCAGGGCACAGTTCTCTTCCAACTTCTTCGCCGTGGCAGGCTATGAGGTGAGGAGTAACAACGGCTTTGAGACGGCATCTGAGGGCGTCAGTGCCGCTCTGGAAGCCAAAGCTGACATCATCGTCATCTGCAGCTCGGATGACGAATACCCCATCATTGCTCCTGAAATATTCAGGATGACCGCCGGAAAGGCTGTAGTGGTAGTGGCCGGTAACCCGCCTTCCATGGAGACTCTTAAGGCTGAAGGGCTGGAGCACTTCATAAGTGTTCGCTCAAATGTGCTTGAGACGCTGCAGATGTTCAACAGGATTCTGGGAATAAACTGATCGGAGATGAGCAAGAGACCAAAATTCACGGACAGAGACCCCTTCAGGGCAACAGCGCCCCCGGGGAACATTAAGAAGTGGGAGAGGGAGAACGGCATAGTCCCTTCCTGGGAGACCCCGGAGCGTATCAATCTGAAGAGCGTCTATTCGCGCGACGACCTGCGCGGCATGGAGCACCTTGACTATGCGGCAGGCCTGCCACCCTATCTGCGCGGACCCTACTCGGCTATGTATGCCATGATGCCATGGACCGTCAGGCAGTATGCCGGTTTCTCCACCGCAGAGGAGTCCAATGCTTTCTATCGCAGGAACCTCGCGGCAGGACAGAAGGGACTGTCGGTTGCCTTTGACCTGGCCACACACCGCGGCTATGACTCTGACCACGAGAGGGTCCAGGGCGACG
>JBHEOU010000218.1:0-2907 GCA_046260645.1 Bacteroidales bacterium
GACAGAGTGCGTGACTCAACGGATGTGTCGCTTCAAGCGACAAGTCCGGTCGCACCTACGGGAGAAGCAGACAGACAGATCGCCACCAGGGGAGAGGCACTGCTAACGACAAAGCCCGGGGCACAATTCCCTGAGTCTGAGAGCGTGCCGCAGGCGCATAAGCGCAAAGCGGAAGATACTGCTCTGCAACCCTCATCCCGGAACCCGGGGATTATACTGGAACTCGGGACATCACTGGGGATAAGCACACTGGCGCTGTCACTTGCAGCACCGTAGAAACGGGTGGTGACAGTGGAGGGGTGCCCTGCACTGGCCGGAATAGCCCGGGATAACCTACTCAGACACGGCGCCGCAAACGCCGATGTGATAAATATGGAATTCACCGAGGCACTCGACTTTCTCAAACACCGCGGTACTACCGTCTCACTGGCGTTCATCGACGGAAACCACAGGGGCGAGGCACTGAAACAGTACGCCGAAACAATACGGTCAATGGGGGAGGAGATGCTCATCGTGGCTGACGATATTCACCTGAACAGCGATATGTACCGGGCATGGCGCTCACTGGCATCATCGGGCATTGCCGCTACCTCACTGGAAACGTTCCGCTTCGGCATCCTGTTCTGCCTTCACAACCTCACCCCGGGTCACTATCTCATCAGACATTAACAAAAAATAACAGCATCATAACATATTTATAGTGTAATTTGAACTAATTTCGTGACTTTAATAAAAAAGGCATGGATAAGGTCATAGAGATACATGAGATCGTAAAAAATTACCAGATAGGCTCAGTCATTGTAAGAGCACTGCGCTCAGTCTCTCTTGAGATAAAGAGAAACGAGTATGTAGCCATCATGGGCCCTTCAGGATCAGGCAAATCGACTCTGATGAATATCCTCGGCTGCCTTGACACACCGACAAAAGGACAGTACATCCTCAACGGTACTGACGTAAGCAAAATGGAGGATGACATGCTGGCAGAGATCCGTAACAAGGAGATAGGATTCGTTTTCCAGACATTTAACCTCCTTCCCAGATACACCGCCCTTGAAAATGTGACCCTGCCACTGATCTATGCCGGGGTGCCTCGACACGACAGGGAGGAACACGCCAAAAAGGTGCTTGACCTGGTGGGGCTGGCCGACAGGATGACCCATAAACCCAATGAACTGTCAGGCGGGCAGCGCCAGAGAGTAGCCATTGCCAGGGCTATGGTAAACGATCCCTCCATAATACTTGCCGACGAGCCAACAGGTAACCTTGACAGCAAGACTTCAGCTGACATCATGGGCTTGCTTGACAAGATCCATGACAACGGTAATACCGTCATCGTTGTGACCCACGAGGAAGATATTGCCCGCCATGCACACCGCATCATCAAACTGATGGACGGCGAAGTGTCAGCCGATTATGTGAATGAAAAGCGCATAGAGGTAAGAGCGAAATAGATCTGCCTCACTCCGCACAATGAAGATCTATACCAAAACCGGTGACAGGGGAGAGACTTCCGTCATAGGCGGCATAAGGCTCCCAAAGCACCATCCCCGCATTGAAGCCTACGGCACTGTAGATGAACTGATTGCATGGATCGGACTGCTCAGGGCTGCAGATCAATCATGCGTCACAAAAGATGAACTGATCACAATACAGTCTGTTCTTATGTCGTGCTGCTCTGTCATAGCCACGCACCCGACAGCCAGCGTGCCCGAGGGAATTACCATTGATGACACCTCGGAACTTGAAATGTCAATAGACAGAATGGAAGCAAGCCTTCCGAAACTCACCTCCTTCGTCCTTCCGGGCGGCCATCCGTCTGCCGCCCAATGCAATATAGCACGCACCGTCTGCCGGAGAGCAGAACGCGCGCTTCTTCGCCTCGATGAAACCGAAAAAGTGGATCCCGATGTGGTCAAATACCTCAACCGACTCTCCGATTATCTATTCGTATTGACAAGATGCCTGACATACGAGTCTGACATAGAGGAAGTTAAGTGGCTTCCAAATAAAAAGTCAAAATAATTCCCATAAAAAATACCCTTACTCTTTTTTTATTCTAAATAATTTTATATTTGCGGACTCTAAGAAGGGTATTATTTTAACTTTCTATGTTATGTATTGGACACTTGAATTAGCATCAAAACTCGAAGACGCTCCCTGGCCAGCAACCAAGGACGAACTCATTGATTTTGCCATCCGGTCAGGTGCCCCTATGGAAGTCATAGAAAATCTGCAGGAAATTGAAGATGAGGGCGATATTTACGATAGTATCGAAGATATCTGGCCTGACTATCCTTCCAAAGACGACTTCTTCTTCAACGAAGACGAGTATTAGAAGTTCAACTCACTTTAGTTTACTTTAATTTTGGTGACTCCGGCAGACTCTGCGTTCACCTCAGTTCACCCTGGCTGATCCCGGTTGACTCTGCGTTCACCTCAGTCCAACCTGGCTGCCTCTGACTGATTCTGCCTGACTCTGATTGCCTGTGGCTGCCTCTTTATCAATTCGTTCCTGGTTGACCTCGTAACCCCTTACCGGCCGCAGATCGGGGTGCCACCTGTAGCCATCAAGCCTCCTTTCGCTTTCCGGTTTTTCCAGTGGTGGATCCATTACCCCGTCAGGACTCTGGTTCTGATATATTTCCACAATCTTTCCGTCCTCAATGAATATCTCAATGGTGGCGCTTGTCGCCCTGTTCACCCCTACAAGCTCATTTCCGTCAACCACATAGTAGATGGCCTCCCCGTTGCCGGTGACCTTGATCCTGTGTAGCTTATTCTCGAGAAAAAAGCCTGACAGGTTCTTTCCGCTTATCTGGTCAAACCGGGCCGTATCGACCTCGCTGACTACAAAAGCATTGTTATACAGTTCCATATGGTCAGCCTTGCCGTTTACCGTGTACAGGA
>JBHEOU010000219.1:0-2895 GCA_046260645.1 Bacteroidales bacterium
GATATGCTGAGCCTGAAGAACTCGTTGGCACGATGCTTTTTCTGGTGTCAGAATCCTCATCGTTTGTGACGGGAGTGGTGATACCTGTCGATGGAGGCTTCAGCGCATACAGCGGTGTATAAATGGTACAAAACTGTATATCAATTGTATTGCGGGACAAAACTGTATATCAATTGTAATAAGGAACAAAACTGTATGTCGATTGTAATATATAAATGAATCCCGGAGCTTTAACAGTATGAACTTTCTTGAACAACTGAAGCCGGAGAAGGAGTTCTTCATCGGTATCGACTCCGACGGATGCGTCTTCGACACCATGGAGGTCAAGCACAAGGAGTTCTTCTGTCCGAACACCGTCAAATATTTCGGCCTCTTCGCCATCTCAAAGTATGTCAGGGAGACGTGGGAATTTGTCAACCTCTATTCTGTGACGAGAGGCATTAACCGCTTCCCGGCACTGGTCAGGGTGATGGATCTTCTGGCTGAGAGACCGGAGATAAAGGAATTGGGATTTAAACTTCCTGACATGGAACCCCTCAGAGAATGGATAGGTAAGGAGACCAGACTGGGTAACCCGGTGTTCAGGGAGTTTTTCCTGAGTAACCCCCACCCTGCCCTGAAACCTGTACTTAATTGGACCCTGGCCATCAATGAGGACATAGCAAAATGGCTCCGAAATACTCCTCCTTTTCCCTATGCCCGCAAATCGATAGAGAGACTGTGCACACTGGCCGATGCCATCGTTGTGTCACAGACACCCCATGAAGCCCTGGTACGGGAATGGGAAGAACACTCCATCAACCGGTATGTCAGGGCTATTGCCGGACAGGAGAATGGCACCAAGACCGAACATATAGCCATGGCGGCCAGGGGAAAGTACCCTGATGACAGGATTCTCATGATAGGCGATGCACCTGGAGACTATAAGGCAGCCCTCGGTAACAATGCACTCTTCTTCCCGGTGGTGCCGGGCCATGAGAACAGGTCATGGAAGCTGTTCTTCGACGAGGGCCTTGACAGGTTCATCACAGGAACATACAAGGGTGTCTACCAGGAGAGGCTCCTGAAAGAGTTCCGGGAGTCATTGCCCGAAAAACCTACATGGCAAAAAACAGGGATATGATATACTACGCAGCAGCAGGACCAGATAGAGAGATGACAAGGGATGACGTGCGAGAGGCTCTGAAAAATGCACTGGACACCTTTTCACAGCGGAGGAAGATTCTTATAATTCCCCCTGACATCACCCGTGCCCACTCCGGGGCAGGAATGATCACCGAACTGTTATGGCAGCAGCTTGATAAAAAGGTAAAGGATATACTCCCTGCCCTTGGCACACATATGCCGATGGAGACCAGCGAGATATCAAGGATGTTCGGTACGGTACCTCATTCCCTCTTCAGGGAACACCGCTGGAGGACAGATATCGCAGAGCTCGGAAGGGTTTCCTCCGAGTTTGTTTCAGAGGTCACCGGCGGGAAGCTTGACTTTGACTACCCGGTGCAGGTCAACCGGCTGCTCTCATCGGGCGGGCATGACCTGATAATCTCGGTTGGGCAGGTTGTACCGCACGAGGTGATGGGAATGGCCAACTACAACAAAAATGTCTTCGTCGGGTGCGGCGGAAGCGAAGCTATCAACAAAAGCCATTTCATGGGTGCCGTTCACGGCATTGAAAATATTCTCGGAACAGTTGATAATCCAGTAAGGGCTGTGCTGAACAAAGCCTCGGAGATCGCGAAAGACAG
The DNA here is from genome assembly GCA_046260645.1 of Bacteroidales bacterium. Lineage (GTDB taxonomy): Bacteria > Bacteroidota > Bacteroidia > Bacteroidales > VadinHA17 > SR-FBR-E99. Next base: position 1,749 of record JBHEOU010000219.1, read on the forward strand.
ACTTCCCCTGCTCTACTTATTGACGGTTGTCTCACCGGACAACAAAGGTGAACTGAAGATCAGGGGGTTATTTGCAGGCGATGATGTGGAGTGCTTCAGGCAGGCAGCCACACTGTCATGGATGGTTAATTTTACAACCCTGCCTGAACGACTGAAGAAGGTGGTTGTGTGGCTTGACCCCGGCGAATTCAAGAGCACATGGCTGGGCAACAAGAGCATCTACCGCACCCGCATGGCCATCGCCGACCACGGCGAACTGGTGGTCCTGGCTCCGGGAGTGAGGACATTCGGTGAGGACCCCTCCATTGACACCCTGATAAGAAAATACGGATACAGGACCACACCGGAGATAATGAAATTCGTTGAGGAAAACGACGATCTGAAGGAGAACCTGAGCGCGGCCGCGCATCTCATCCATGGCTCGCATGAGAACAGGTTCAGTGTGACATACGCAGCCGGTCATCTCACTCGCGAAGAGGTGGAGTCAGTCGGCTACAGCTTCGGTGACATCAACACGTTAATCAAGAGATACGATCCCCGGGGCCGGATGACAGGATTACACTCCACGCCCGACGGCGAGGAGTATTATTTCATTTCCAACCCGGCCACGGGACTCTGGAAAGCAGCCCGGTGAAACGATGAAGGTTGTAATCGACGAGAAAATACCGTATGTCAAAGGGGTCTTTGAGCCATGGGCTGACGTTGTTTACAGTCCCGGACGTGCCATAGATGCTCAGATGGTTGCCGATGCCGATGCGCTCATCGTACGGACCCGCACCAGGTGCGACAGCCGCCTGCTCGCAGGCAGCAAAGTCAAAATAGTGGCCTCGGCCACCATCGGTTTCGACCACCTTGACACAGCCTGGCTTGAAAAGTCAGGTATCAGATGGGTGAATGCACCGGGCTGCAACTCTGGTTCGGTAATGCAGTACATCACCGCTGCTCTGTTCCTTCTCGCCACGAAACACTCGCTTGACCTCCCTTCCCTGACACTTGGCGTTGTTGGAGTGGGCAACGTCGGATCAAAGGTTGTCAGAGCTGCGAAAGCCATTGGCATGAAGGTGCTGCAGAATGACCCGCCGAGACAGAGGCGTGAAGGCAAAAAGGAATTCCTTCCTCTTGAAAAGCTGCTCGCCGAATCTGATAT
>JBHEOU010000022.1:0-14804 GCA_046260645.1 Bacteroidales bacterium
GGAGGAAGCCGTAAGAGGATTGTGTGAGATACTCGGGTTTGATCCGCTTACTCTGGCCAGTGAGGGAAGAGTACTGATAGTCGCCGCCGCTGACGAAGCCGAAGCGATTGTTGACAGGATGCTGAAAGATTCACAGGGCCGGGGTGCTGCGATCATTGGCGCGATCACTGCCGGAAGAGAAGGCAGGGTTATCCTGAACAGTACAACAGGTGGCAGCAGGTTTCTGGAAATGCCTTCAGGACAGCTGCTGCCAAGGATTTGCTAAGGAGATTGCCATGCATGAACTGAGAATAGCAGAAGACCTGTCCGCAATGGTTGCACGATATGCCGCGGAAGCAGGCCTGACAAAAGTTAACAGGATTAACGTCAGCTTTGGGCAGTATATTCAGATCGTACCCGATCTGTTTGTAGCTGCCTTCAGTGAGGCAGCAAGGGAAACGGTGGCATCAGGTGCTGAACTCGATATCGAGATCATTCCGGCAGAATTGAGGTGCCTCGGCTGCGGATCAGAATACAAGCCTGCCGGTGATCTTTGTGCCTGCAGCATATGCGGCTCAGAAGAGATTGCCCTGAAACACGGGAAGGAGTTGTTCGTAAAAAGTATAGAAGGAGGATAATTATGGAAATAAGAATTATGAAAAACATCCTGGACAGGAACCAGAACAAGGCTGAGGAGGTTCGCAGCCTGTTAAAGGCCAGGAAGGTAATGATGGTCAACATTATCAGTTCACCGGGTGCCGGAAAAACCACATTGCTTGAACGAACCTGCGAAGCGATGTCAGGAGAGGTGAACATCGGCGTGATTGAGGGTGATGTCACCACCGACCGTGATGCGCAGCGGCTGAAGAAGTATGATATCCCGATTGTTGTAATCAACACCGAAGGGGGCTGTCATCTTGATTCACACAGTATCTCAAAAGCCATTGAACACTTTGATCTTGATGCCCTTGACCTGCTTTTTGTCGAGAATGTGGGCAACCTTATATGTCCTTCTCAGTTTGACCTGGGTGAGACTTTCAAACTGGCGGTAGTCAGCACGACCGAAGGTGATGACAAGCCTGCCAAATATCCCATGCTCTTCAGTGAGGCAAGGGCTGTCATCCTGAATAAAACAGACCTGATTCCGTATACTAACTTCAGAATAGATTCGTTTATGGTTGACATGGCCGGTATCAATCCCCGCATCACCGTCATCAAGACTTCTGCGATCAGGGGAGAGGGACTGGAGGAGTGGTTAGGATGGCTCCGGACTCAGCTTGAGGAGTTCTCTGCCGTTTGATTCTTGCGTTCTGTCATCGTTACCGATTAGTTCCATTCAGACCTTAAATATTCATAAACATGATTTAAGTAAGGTTTTTGAATGAGTATTGTTATTATTTTCACAGCCGAAAAATCAAGCCAAAATTTAATAGTAAACAACTAAATACTTAAAACCCAATAGAAAATGTATCACACTGGTAACATGGTGAAGGAGTTGGCGGAGAAACACGGCCGCATGAGAGAGAGCCTGATGCCCATCCTTCAGGAAATTGTTAAGAAGCATAACTACCTTACTGATGATGCTATGGTGGCAGTTGCCGCTGAGCTCGATATCTCTGCAGCAGAGGTTTACGGGACGGCATCATTTTATACCTTCCTTGACACACAGGAGCGGGGTAAGAATATAATCAGGGTCTGCAAGACCATTACCTGCTCAATGAAGGGAAAGAATGACATTGTAAGCACACTTGAAGATATTCTGAAGATTAAAGTTGGTGAGACCACTCCCGACAAGATGTTCACGCTGCTTGAGACCAACTGTATAGGATGGTGTCACAAGGCTCCCGCAATACTGATCAATGACATGCCGTACACTGATCTGACGCCGGAGACAGTTATAGATGTGGTTAAAGGTTACATGCGCTAAAGAGAGGGAGACACTGAGATGAAAAACAAAGGACTGACAAAGGTTGACCTTATATTCGAAAGTATAGATGTCAGGAAGGTAATGAAGAAAGCCTTCGAGATGACAAGTGACGAGATAATTGAACAGATACTCGATTCAGGCCTGAAAGGGCGTGGAGGGGCAGGTTTTCCGACCGGCCTGAAGTGGAAATACACAGCCGCCGAGAAGGAACCTGATAAATATATTGTATGTAATGCAGATGAAGGAGAACCCGGTACTTTCAAAGACCGGGAGATACTTGACAAGGCAGCCTCAAAGGTTTATGCAGGAATGGCAATAGCAGGTAAGGCCATGGGCGCCACAAAAGGGTTTATCTACCTCCGCGGCGAGTACAGGTTCCTGCTTCCGCAGCTTTATGTTGAGCTTCATAAATTTCACAAGCTGATCAAAGAGATTGGCTACGATTTCAGCATTGAATACCGTATGGGCAGCGGTGCCTACATCTGCGGTGAAGAGAGTGCCCTGTTCGAGTCGATAGAGGGCTTCCGCGGTGAGCCCCGCAACAAGCCGCCCTATCCGACCTCAAGCGGGCTGTTTTCAAAGCCGACATCCATAAACAATGTTGAGACCCTTGTCACTGCGGTGATGATAGTAGAGAAGGGTGCCAAGGAGTATGTAAAGCTGGGAACGAATGACTCACGAGGGTCAAAGGTGTTCTCGATATCGGGTGACACACCCATTCCGGGTATTTTTGAGCTTGAGCTGGGGATGACCGTTCAGGAGTTTGTGAATGAATTCGGAGACGGCGACACCAAGGCAGTACAGGTTGGAGGTGCATCGGGCTTCTGCGTTCCGCGTAAGAAATTCGGTGAGACCATAATCGGATTTGAGGGGGTGCCTACAGGCGGTTCAATGAAGCTGTTCAACAGCTCACGCTCGATGTACAACGTGCTGCACAACTACCTGGAGTTCTTTACCGAAGAGTCCTGCGGCCAGTGCACACCGTGCCGCGTGGGATGCCAGCAGCTTTTTATGGGTATTGAGATGGTCAAGAAGGGAGATTCAAAATCAACCTACCTTAATGAGCTTGTCAAGCTCGCCGACACCATGAAGGTGGCCTCAAAATGCGGCCTCGGCCAGTCGGTGGGGAATGCCTTCAAATCAATAGTGGAGAATTTCAGGGAAGAGATTATTTATTAACATTAGCATAGAATTAGAATAATATGGTTACTCTTAAGATAAATGAACATGAGATAAAAGTAGCGGAAGGAACCACCGTTCTCGATGCTGCCAAGAAGCTGAGCATAAACATACCTACTCTCTGCAACCACCAGGACTTGTGCGTGGCGGGCAACTGCCGCGTATGCGTCGTGGAACAGAAGGGTGCGCGCACGCTCGTAGCTGCGTGTGCCATGCCGGTATCAGAGGGGATGGAGATTCATACCAACTCTTTAAAGGTGAGAAATGCGCGCAAGCATATCGTTGAGCTGCTCCTGTCAGAACACAGGGCTGACTGCACCAAGTGCTACAAGAACCAGAAGTGTGAGCTGCAGACACTGGCAAACGAGTACTCGTTTGGTGAGCATATCTTCCATGACCTTGTTGAAGGCCACTCATACATTGTAGACAGGTCATCACCTGCTTTCCTCAAGGACGACAGCAAGTGCATCAGGTGTCAGCGCTGCGTGCGCACATGCGCCCAGCTACAGCATGTCTCTGCCATTGCAGTGGCAAACAAGGGCGAGCACATGAAGATCTCTTCATTCCATGACAGGCCCATGAGCCACGTCGTATGCACCAACTGCGGCCAGTGCGTCAACCGCTGCCCGACGGGCGCCCTGACGGAAAAGACATATATTGACCAGGTCTGGGATGCCATCTATGATACTGACAAGCATGTGGTGGTACAGACTGCCCCGGCTGTAAGGGTGGCACTGGGTGAAGACCTGGGGTATGATCCGGGTGAAAGGGTGACAGGCAAGATGGTTACCGCACTCCGTCAGCTTGGCTTTGATTCGGTGCTTGACACGGACTTCACTGCCGACCTTACGATTATTGAAGAGGGTACGGAACTGCTCACGAGGCTGAAGAAGGTATTGGTAGATGGAGACAAGACCATGGCACTCCCGATGTTCACATCATGCTCACCGGGATGGATAAAATTCATTGAGCACAAGTACCCGCATATGCTTCCCAACCTCTCCACCTGCAAATCGCCGCAGCAGATGTTCGGAGCACTGGCCAAGACATTCTATGCCGATAAACGCAAGATTGACCCTTCAAAGATTGTCTCTGTCTCAATAATGCCATGTACGGCGAAGAAGTATGAGGCTGACAGGCCTGAGATGAGATCAAGCGGTTACAAGGACATTGACTTCGTTCTTACCACACGTGAGCTTGCAGTGATGATCAAGCAGGCGGGCATCGATTTTATGAGTCTGGAGGATGACCATTACGACTCAATCATGGGAACCTCAACAGGTGCCGGAGTGATCTTTGGTGCCACCGGCGGTGTCATGGAAGCAGCCCTGCGTACTGCGTACGAGATTGTGACTGGCAGACCGGTTCCGTTCAAAAACCTGAATATCCTGCCCGTGCGCGGTATGGAAGGGGTGAAGGAAGCAACCATAAAGATTGAAGGCACCACTGAGGAGTGGAGATTCCTCGAAGGAGCAGAACTTAAGGTTGCCATTGCTCATGGCCTGGTCAATGCAAATAAAATTGCAAAGGCAGTCAGCACAGGCAAGGCATCATATCACTTCATCGAGATCATGGCCTGCCCGGGCGGATGTCTCGGAGGCGGAGGTCAGCCTATTCCTACCAGTCCCGCAATAAGGCAGAAGCGTATGGAAGCCATCTACGCAGAAGATATGCACATGGACCTGAGGAAGTCGCACGAGAACCCCGAAATAACAGCCATTTACGAGGAGTTTCTTGAGAAACCCAATGGCCATATGTCGCATAAGCTCTTGCATACATATTACACGGAGCGCGAATCATATTAACATACAGCTTATTACTACCAGGGGAAGGCAGGTCTGAGACCTGCCTTTACTCTTATGGTACCCATCTGGTGCAATGGGGGAGGGCCTGGTACCCGATCCGGAGCGGCGGAGATAGGTTGGTCTGCACAAAATTTAAGCATTTCCTGTTTTTTGACAGCAATGCATTGCTGCTTTTAAGTTTTTTACCACCTTTAACCTCTTGAAACAATTTACAGGTAACTTTCTTAAAAGATGAGCGGATTTGATTTTAGCAAAAGGGATTCGTTTGGCTCCAGGTTGGGAGTTATTATGGCAGCTGCAGGTTCTGCCGTGGGGCTTGGCAACATCTGGAGGTTTCCCTATATCCTGGGAGAGAACGGCGGTGGAGCCTTCCTTATAATATACCTTGTGATAATCTTTTCTATAGGCATCCCGGTCATGATGTCGGAGCTTGTTATCGGGCGGAGGTCACAACGAAACCCCGTAGGGGCATTCAGAGCCCTCGCTCCGCGCAAGCCGTGGTTCCTTGTGGGGATGATGGGCATTGTGGCCGCCTTTATGATACTGGCCTTCTATACGGCCGTGGCCGGCTGGACGCTTGAGTATATTTACCAGACGCTCAAGGGAGGCTTTGTGGGAAAGAGTGCGGCAGAGCTCTCCGGGATGTTCGAGTCTTTCAGGAGTGAATCCCTCAGGCCGGCCCTCTGGTTTTCGATTTTCATGATTGCCACTTCTGCCATTGTATTGGGCGGAGTACGCAAGGGCATAGAAAAGTCGACAAAAATACTTATGCCATTGCTGTTAGTGCTGCTGGTGTTCATGTGCATCAAATCGCTCACCCTTCCCGGTGCCGGCAAGGGAGTGGAATTCCTTTTCCGCCCGGACTTCTCCAAGATAACCGGCACGACAGTGCTGATGGCCCTGGGCCAGGCATTCTTCTCTCTGAGCATCGGAATGGGCACGCTTATAACCTACGGATCATACATACCCAAGGATAACAAGCTGGGAAGCACCGCCGTTCAGGTATCCATGGTTGACCTCCTGATTGCTGTCCTTGCAGGTATTGCCATCTTCCCGGCAGTCTTTGCATTCGGCATTTCTCCATCTTCTGGCGAGTCACTTACGTTTATAGTCCTGCCCAGTATCTTTCAACAGATGACGGGAGGCATGATATTCGCTTTTTCATTCTTTTTTCTGCTGGCAATTGCGGCACTCACTTCGACAATCTCCGTGCTGGAAGTGATAGTGGCCTATTTTTCTGAGCAGTTGAACGTGAGCAGGCGTACCGCAATCATCATTGCTACTGCCTCGATGTTCATACTTGGGCTGTCAGCCTCATTGTCGTGGGGTATGATGAACGAGGTAAAACTCTTCGGACTAAATATTTTCGACCTCTTTAATTACACAACTGCCAACATACTCTTGCCATTGGGCGGATTGCTTATAGTCGCCTTTCTCGGGTGGTTCTTTCCGGGGCGTGACACAAAGGACGAGCTCTCAAACGGCGGTACCCTTCGTCTGAGGTATTACAGTCTCTACAGGTTCGCCATCAGGTTCCTGGCACCCCTTGCGATTGCCCTGGTATTTCTCAATGGTCTGGGAGTGCTTAAATTCTAATCACAAAGTTTATCGGTATGCATGGTATTAATAATTTTCTGGTAAATCTTGACGGGTATCTCGGAGGTCATCCCTGGTTCATGGTATTGCTTATCGGAACGGGAGCTTTTTTCACTATCTATCTCGGCTTTCCCCAGATCAGGTATTTTCGTCATGCCATCAGGATCACCACCGGCAAGTATGATCACACGCATGATGTGGGTGACACCTCTCACTTTCAGTCGCTAGCCACAGCCCTCTCGGGCACGGTAGGTACGGGTAATATTGCCGGTGTTGCCCTGGCGATACACCTGGGCGGTCCGGCGGCGCTTTTCTGGATGCTGGTCACCGCAGCCATAGGAATGTGTACCAAGATGGTAGAGGTATCTATCTCGCACAAGTACAGGGATATTCTTCCTGACGGGACTGTCTCCGGCGGCCCGATGTACTATATGAAGAAGAGACTGAACATTAAGACCAGCAGCGGGAAGATCATCAGGACTGGTGCTATCATGGGGGCTTTTTTTGCCGGTGCCACCATTCTCAGTTCATTCGGTACAGGAAGCCTGCCCCAGATAAACAGCATCTCAAATTCGGTCTTCACCTCCTTCGGCATTAAACATATTATTACAGGTGCCATCCTTGCAGTGCTGCTTGCACTGGTAATCATAGGCGGGATAAAGCGCATTGCCAAGGTGACGTCTGTGTTGGTGCCCTTCATGGCGATTCTTTACCTTATTGGCGCATTCCTTGTGATCTTTTCTCATCCAGAAAACATTCTTTCATCCTTCGCATCAATTTTTGCCGATGCCTTCACCGGTTCGGCTGCGGCTGGAGGCTTCCTTGGTGCCTCATTTGCCTTTGCCATGAACAGGGGTGTCAACAGGGGGCTCTTCTCGAATGAATCCGGGCAGGGATCAGCGCCCATAGCCCACTCTGCTGCCCGTGCTCCGGAACCAGTTTCCGAGGGTATGGTGGCGCTTCTCGAACCTTTCATTGACACAATCTGTATCTGCACACTCACGGGGCTGGTGGTGCTTGCTTCCGGCGCATGGAACACCAAGACTGACAACCAGTTTCAGACGACTGATATGCAGATAATCACCGGCATATATGATGACGGCAACAGCGCTGACGTTGAGAAGCTGAGCAAACACCTGAGGGGAGATGAGTTCCTGGGTCTTTATAATGGCAAACTTGCCATTGAGGACGGGCAGATCACCACCGCAGGTATCTCCGTTATCCACGCAAGATCGCTGGCCGAGAATATCAGGTTCTTATCCGGCAATGATCCCTATACGGGTGATATTGATATAACAGCAGGCAAGCTTCCCAACATGGCTACCATGACCGTCAGGGGTGAATCACTGATACACAGCGCCCCCCTGACCACCCTTGCTTTCAGCCGCAGCATCCTGAAAGGCTACGGTTCGTACATTGTGACCTTCTCCCTGCTGCTGTTTGCTTTTTCTACTGCAATCTCCTGGTCATATTACGGAGACAGGGCCACAACCTACCTTTTCGGTTCAAAATATGTAATCTTTTACAGGTTTGTATATGTTGCAGGCTTCTTCCTGGCGTCATTCACTGATACAACCATTATCTGGTCGCTGTCATACGTGGCCATTGTGCTGATGGCGGTACCCAACCTGGTGGGTATACTGATACTCAGGAAAGAGGTTAAACAGAACGTGAAGGAGTACTGGCAGGCCTTCTCATCAGAGTATCCCGGCGAGAAAATCTCTGAGAAAATGTCAAAGAGATTTTCTGATTAGACTCTGGCTGCAGGCGGTGTGCGGGCTGATCACTCTCTGCCGGGCATGGGAGGGTAGAGATCCTCGACCCTCACCGCCGGCTCTATTTCTGTTATGATCTCAGCCATCACCTCGTCTCCCCGGTTCCTGAAATAGAGTATAAATGCCAGTATAGGCATGACCGGGGTTATAAGTGATGTCATCAGTGCACTCAGTCCTATATAGAGAGGATTACGGCTCATCTCCAGCATGGCACCGGCTTCTTCCGGATTAGTCATTGATTTGATGAATGATCCGGTGAACGGCAGCATCACTAATGCTCCGATAACGAGGGAGGCAACGACCACTATCAGGATCAGGACTATAACCCATCCCATATTGGGCCAGAGGTGACTGTGGGCAAGTCTGAAAGACCGGTCGACGACCTTAATCGGGTTCCGGCTCTCGATAAGTGTGAGGGGCAGGGCAAAGAGCATCACCGTGGCGATGTAGAATATGGCAAAGAATGCAGGCAGAACCAGGAGGATCAGTCCGATAGTCGTCAGGACCACAGCGATTACAGTGAAGATTATCATCACTGCCAGATAGGGGAAGAGCGCCACGAGGCTCTTTTTCAACAGTATGGGTAAAAAATCGGTCTCGACCATGGGCTTCTCAAGCACCCAGGCATGCAGCAGCACTCCGAAAACCAGCGATATGAGCATCATCAGAGCATAGGGTCCGGCCGAGCTTTTTAAGATCTCAAGCAACTCTGACGGATCAGTTGTTCCCTGCATTGACGCCAGGTCGAGACCTGAGGTTATGAGAGACGAAATCAATGCCAGAACCACCGAAATAATGTAAAGCCCGATGAAGTACTTTTTATAAAATGACCAAAGTTTGGTCATGGCGCTGTCAAGGTCTGCAGCGCCTGCCAGGGGATGATTTTGATAGTTGTTCATTGCAGCGTTAATCAGGATCATATTGACTTAAAACGGTGCAAAGTTAATGAAAAATCAGTTGAGAATTTCGAGCATCTCCTTCACATCAAGCTCTCCGAAGGGATTGTTTGAGTCGATAAATGCTCCCGCCAGTTTTGATTTCCTCTCCTGAAGTCGTTGTATCTTTTCCTCTATTGTATCACCCGAGATATAACGGTGGACAAAGACTCTCTTTTCCTGTCCTATACGGTGAGCCCTGCTCAGGGCCTGTATCTCCGATGCAGGGTTCCACCACGGGTCAAGTATGAAGACATAGTCAGCCTCGGTCAGGTTAAGTCCCACACCTCCGGCCTTGAGTGAGATAAGGAATACTTTTTTGCGGTCGTCGTTCCTGAAGCTGTCGATGACTTTCTCACGCTCGCGGGTTGAGCCTGTGAGCATGGCGTAGCCTATGCCGTTCTTCTCGAGCCAGCCGGGGAAGAGTTCAAGATGTTTCACGAATGAGGAAAAGATCAGGATCTTGTGTCCTTCAGATATGACACTCTCTATGTTGTAGGTCACCGTATCAAACTTGCCTGACCCACCACTGTAGGTTTCGTCCGTCATGACCGGGTGGTTGGCCAGCTGTCTTAACCGCATCAGTCCCTGCAGAACCATTATGGCCGACTTTTCTATACCCACGGCTTCAATGTTCTCAAGGATGCTATTACGCACAGCCGACTTCTCTCTCTCATAGACAACAGCCTGTTCCTCTGACATATCACAGTGTATCACCTGCTCGGTCACCGGAGGCAGTTCCCTGACAACCATCTCCTTGGTGCGTCTCATAATGAAGGGCTGTATTATCTTCCGCAGCCTGTTCTCCTTCTCCTCCTCGGAATTCTTTTCAATAGGCCGGGCAAACTCACGCCTGAAGAAGGTCAGTGAGCCCAGGAGGCCGGGATTAACGAAACTCAGCTGAGTCCACAGATCTGTGAGTGAATTTTCCACGGGTGTCCCGGAAAGCACTATACGGTGATCTGACCTGAGCCGTGTGACAGCCCTGTAAATATTGGAGGATGGGTTTTTTATATGCTGGCTCTCATCAAGAACGACATAAAAGAAATTCATGTAAATGAGGAATTCAATATCCTGTCTGATTGTATGATAGCTTGAGATGATGATGTCATAACCTGTGAACTGTGATGCCGACCTGTGCCTGCCAGCGCCGTGATGTATCAGGGTCTTCATTGAAGGGCAGAATTTTCTTATCTCGTTGTACCAGTTATGGCAGAGAGAAGCGGGGACGATCACCAGTGATGTAGCCCGTGGTCTTCCTTCACTGAAGAGCGTCATCTGAGAACCGGCCTCTCTTTTTTGGTCGTCGGGTTTCTGTTCCTTATTCCACAGCAGGAGGGCAAGTGTCTGGAGTGTCTTGCCCAGCCCCATGTCATCAGCGAGGCAGCCCCCCAGGTTATTCGACTGCAGGTACCAGAGCCAGCTTAATCCCTCAAGCTGGTAGGGGCGCAGCTCTGCCTTCAGCCCTTGCGGGGCCGCCATAAGGGGCAGTTCACGGGGCATTGATAGTTTTCCCAGTTTATGACATATATCGCAGTCGTCAGCTGACACCACATCGCTGATTATTCCAAAATGCTGTTTGTGCAGCAAAAGGTTATCATCGTTGTCCTTTCCCATTTCAAACAGGCCCCGGTAGCGGGCAAACCACTCCTCCGGAAGCACGGCCACGGTGCCGTCAGGCAGGATATAATCGCGGATACCATCGAGGATATTCCGCCTGAACCTGGTAAATGGGATGGTGAACGGGCCTATCTGCACAACAGCCTTAAGGTCAAACCAGTCGTTTATCAGTTGGTGGCTCAGTTTTATCTCCACCGGAACGAGACTGTATGGCCGGTCAAGGCTGCCTGTTCGAATCATGAAACCTGCATCTTCAAGTCTGCTCCTGTTATAAGCGATGGCCTCTATCAGGTCATAGAGAGCCTTGCCATTCTCCTCCCTGGCCCCCGGGGTCATGAAGCTGATGCCGTCTTCAGTGAACATCCCGGCTTCATCAAGGGCGTTTATGCAGCCCTTCTCCCATGAATAATCACGCTCCTTTCTTGTGAAGGTAAATTTCCCGCTCTTGTTGCTGAAGGAGGTGAAGTGCATGAGATCATCGGGGTAGAAGATATCTTTATCATCATAGCGGAATTTCAGGATGGCCGCCGGGATACCGGAAATGTTCTTCTCGACGGTGAGAAAAGCCTGCTTTGCCGGTTCGGACTGTTCAAGCGTGAATCCCGTTCCCGTTACTTTGTGGGTGTTGATGACTGACAGTACGAACGTGCTGAAGTATCTCTCTTCGGTTGCACGGGGAATATTTATTTTTTCACGTGTAAGGAACGGCTTCATCTTGGCTCCCTCGATGTCCGAAATAAAGTGGATGGTGTGACCGGCGCGGATAACGCACGGTTTGTTAGAAAGTATCTCTATGACTGAATTGCGAAGGTCGAGAGGCTGACCGGCAGTCTCGACAAGCAGGCTGTAGCTGCTTCCCTCCTGACTGCGGTCGAACCTGAATACCGGGGTTCCCTCAACCGGTTCTATCGATAGCCTGTCTTCAGGATGGAGAGTGGCTATTCTCGCCTTTTGAAGGAAAAGAGGTATCTCTTCACTGAGTGCAATGTGCAGGCACTGGTAGATCCTCGATTCTATATATGGCTTGATGAGCTTCTCAAAATCACGGTCTGTGACGTTGTCGATGAATTCCCTTACAGTGCGCTTTTTTGAAAAGAGCTTGTGCAGGTTGCGGTCAGAGTACTCATTCACCAGTCTTACAACTTCCCTCTCATCGTTGTCAAGTCCTGAGAGCGTCACCGAGTCGGGGAACGGCGACAGCGACTCCGCCAGTGTGTAATATTCACGTCCGGGCAGTCTCTCAAGAATATATGGCATAAGTATAGAGCCCCATCGTCGGTGCTGGGTCAGAATAAGTGCAAAAAGCCTTTCACGCTCTTTGTTGACGGGCGACTGCATAGTCTGAAAAAATGAATCTGCAATTATGACATTCCACAGATAAAATCAAAGCATTATGGGGAAATAATTATTATTCGTCATCCTGCTGCGGTTGTGTCAACTTCCCTGAAGGCTTGTTGCAGGGCCACAGGTAAAGAATATTTTAATATCTTTCCGTTCTTGAATTGGATCGCAGACAGATATGAAATCCGCAGGTTATGAAAACACAGGAACAGATGAAATTATTTCATTAATATGCGGGTTCCATCATACCTTTATGTTCAATCAGAAATTATGATGAAAAGGATACTTGTAATCAGTTTATTGTCGTGTTTTACTTTCCTGATTTCAGCACAGGTGACTCCGCTCTCGTCCGGATGGAAGGCGAAGAAGGCTTCGGAGGTGGATGCTGACGGTCGCCAGCTGACAATTGAAGATCCCGATCTCTCCGGCTGGCTTAACGCCACGGTGCCGGGCACGGTGCTGACAACGCTGGTGAAAAACGGGCTGATGCCCGATCCATGGTATGGAATGAATAATGAGCTGATCCCTGATATATGGAATGAGGGTCGTGATTACTATACCTACTGGTTCTTCACGAGGTTCTCAGCCGAAACAATCGACTCTGCAAAGCAGGTGTGGCTCAACTTCAGGGGCATTAATTACAGGGCTGAGATATACCTTAATGGCGAACGCCTCAATGACGCTGTCCATGAGGGGATGTTCCTCAGGCAGAAATATAATATTACCCCGCTGCTGAAGCGACAGGGGAATAACCGGCTGGCAGTAAGGGTTGAACCTCCGCTCCACCCGGGCAATCCCAACGGCGGACAGGGAGGTGACGGCATGATTGGCCGTGATGTGACGATGCAGTTCACCGCCGGCTGGGATTGGATACAGCCGATCAGGGACCGTAATACCGGTATCTGGGATGAGGTTACAATAGAGGTTACAGGGGACATTGACATACGTGACGGCTTTGCAAAGACACGTGTGCCGGGTCCGCGCCTGCCGGGCGAACTGCAGGACCCTGCATTCGTCACTTTCTCGGTCGAACTGGAAAATCCTACTGACAGGCTGGTCGAGGGCGAAGTTGTCCTTTCATTTATGGGTGCCAGGGATAAGAAGAAGATGAAGATCGAGCCTCGCTCGACGGTAAGTGTGACATTTTCAGAAAAGAGGCAGACTGACCCCAGGATCTGGTGGCCCAACGGCATCGGGCAGCCATCACTCTACCCGGCCGTAATTACGTTCCTCGACAAAAAGGATAACACTCTTGACCGCGAGGATTTGATGTTCGGCTTCAGGGAGACGGGAAGCTTCTTTGACGACAGCATCGGTGCACGTGTATTCACAATAAACGGTCAGAGGCTTTTCATCAGGGGTGCTAACTGGATCGCATCCGACGGCATGCTGCGTCTCACACCGGAACGATATGATGCTGAGGTGAGGATGCATGCCGAGATGAACATGAACATGATCAGGGTCTGGGGAGGGTCGATAACCGAGAGGCCGGAGTTTTATGATGCATGTGACAGGTATGGTATACTGGTGTGGCAGGACCTGTGGATCACAGGCGACTGCAACGGCAGGTGGCCTGACACACTTAAGGCTGAGTCACAGGAGATACGCCGGTTGTATCCGGATGACGACTCCCTTTTCCTAAGGTCAGTCGCTGATCAGCTGAAGATGCTCCGCAATCACCCTTCGCTGTATCTGATCTGCGGAGGCAACGAGTTTCCGCCGGAACCCGGACTTGATACCCTGATAAGAAAAACACTTGCTGAAGTTGACGGGACAAGGCTTTACTTCAGCGAATCGACCTCCGCGGAGATCCTCACAAACAACATCGGCGGCACAGCTGACGGCCCCTATAATGCCAGGGAGCCGCTATGGTTCTTTACGACAAAATGGCACCCGTTCAATCCGGAAATAGGATCGGTAGGGCTGCCGAATATTGAATCGCTGAAGAAGATGATGGATGAAAAGGACCTTATCGTGCCTCAGGGGAAAGAGGTCAATGAGGTATGGAGATATCACAAGTACATGGATTACGGTGGTCAGATAGAAAGAATGGGCGAGCCTGCAGACCTGAAGGACTTTGTGACCAAGGCGCAGATCGTCAATTACGATCAGTACCGGTCTATGGCTGAAGGTCATTACTCTCATATGTGGGACTGGTACTCTGGCTTCCTTGTATGGAAGAGCCAGAATCCATGGCCGGCCCTCAAGGGGCAGTTCTACGACTGGTACCTCGACCAGAATGCAGGGTTCTACGGGTTTAAGCACGGGGCCGCTCCGCTGCATCTCCAGTTCAATCCGGTCGACTCTGCCATCTATGCCATCAATGCCACACCCAAGGAGCGCAAGGGACTGAGGCTTGATGCGGTATTGACTGATGAAACCGGCAGGGAGATATGGAAAAAATCCCAGGAATCAGTTCTGCCACCCAATAGCCTGACCCGGATCTGGAGTGCTGATCTGCCTGGTGCGCCGTCAAAGGTACAGTTTCTCAGGCTCCGTATCACTTATGTCTCAACCGGTTTGCCCATAGATGACATTATATACTGGTTTCCGTACAATGGTGACGGCAGGGAGCTTATGGGGCTTTCAGGCGCGAAGGTGGTAGGACAGATGATGAAGAGCAACAAAGGAAAGTACACTATAGACC
>JBHEOU010000220.1:0-1899 GCA_046260645.1 Bacteroidales bacterium
CTCTACTGCCTCACCGGGACTATAAATACAATCCGGAACGGTTGATCTTTATCTGATATTCCAGTGTCCAGCTATGTGGCATAATGGTTTATTAGCAAGTCAAATATATAACAAATATTTATAATAGTATTCCGGTCAGGAAGAGATGCCTCTCGCAGGGATGTTGCAGGGAAGTTGCAGGGGTGTCCCAGGGGTGTCGCAGAGTAGTCGTAGGGATGTAGCAGCAAAGTCTCTGTGAAAGCAGGCATCAAAATTTTAGCCGGGAAACGATTTTATTTTGTATATTTAGGGGTCAAATTGTAAACCTATGAGACCTAAAATCACTCCGCTTCTGATCATGGCTGTAGTTCCGGCTGTTATCGTGCTGGTCCTGACGGCTTTTACCATTGTGAGATCGCTTCCTCAGGAGGATCTCAGGGGGAAATACAAATACAAGGATTTCGAGACGGCCCTCAAGTGCCGTTCATGCCATCCGGGCATCTATGAGCAGTGGTCGCAGGCCATGATGTCACAGGCTTATACCCATCACTGGGATGAGATCGAATATTTTGACCTTGCCGTGCCGCATTCAGAAGTTGATCCTTTCATGAAGGAGGCAGCCGACGGCTGCAACGGCTGTCATACACCCCTGGCCTACATGGGAGGGACACTCCCTCCGCCGCGCCCGGAGGAGAAGAGCATGGCAAACGAATCGGTCTCGTGCGAGGTGTGCCACCTTATACAGAGAGCCCAGGTTGATCCGCCAGTGAACTTCAGCTATTATATTGAACCAGGTATGACGAAGCAGAGCGGGCGTGAACCGCAGATGGAATCTCCAGCCCATAAAATAGTGCAGAATGATTTCCTGAAATCGACAGAGTTCTGCGGTAACTGCCACAATGAGATGAATCCTTTCGGGATGATGGTCAAGAGCACCCAGATTGAATGGAAGGAGGGTCCTTATGCTGCTGAGGGTGTGTACTGCCACGATTGCCACATGCCCAGGGGGGAGTATAAGCTGGCACTTATGGGCCAAACCCATAAGGATGCCCGCCTGCATCTTTTCCACGGAGCCCACGACCCCGGAAAGGTAAGGGGCACGATAGAACTAAGGATAGAGCCTGACATACGCCTGGCAGAGCCAGGAGAGAAAATCGTCTTCACCGTGGCACTGTTCAACCAGAAGACAGGACATAAATTCCCGACTGGTTCCGTTGAAGACCGTATCACATGGCTTGATGTGGAGGCCACCGATGCAAAGGGAAACAAGTACCACTTGAACGTTGACCCTAAGGGTTTTGAGGGGGAGGAGTATACGATATCAGGTGATTATCTTGCCTACCAGGATATGGGTATACCCTTGAAATTAAATGACTTCAAGGGTGTTCAGCGTGACGGTATCCCTTACGGGAACAGGATCTTCCGTATGCCTTATTTTGATAAGGACGGGAACATGACCATTATGCAATGGAATACGAGGTCTTTTGGAGTTGATTACAGGATAGGGCCGCGTGAAACCAAAGTGGAGAAATTCACTTTCAAGATACCTTTTGAAGCCGCTCCCGGTGAGATGAAGGTCAGGGCCGTGCTGAACTACCAGCTGCTTGTCAAGCCGGTGGCCGACTTCCTGAAGGTCCCGGCCGAAGAGTCGGAGATTATGATGGTCAATGACCATACTACAAAAGTTGAGATACTACCCTGACAGAGAAAACTTAAAACCTTAACAATATGAAAGTTTCTGCAAGAACCAGATTTGCTCTTCTGGCTGTGACCATGCTTCTGATCATCCCACCGGAGCAAGCGGACGCCATACCGGCCTTCGCCCGCAAGTACCAGATCAGCTGCCAGGTGTGCCACTCACCGGCTATGCCCCGTCTCAAGGCATTCGGAGACGAATATACCGGCGACGGGTTCAGGATG
>JBHEOU010000220.1:1909-2892 GCA_046260645.1 Bacteroidales bacterium
CGCTCCCTTTGTATTGAAGATCATTTCGGGAGGGGAACTGTCTGAAAGACTCTCCTACTATTTCTACTTCATGCTTAACGAACGGGGCAAGGTTGCCGGACTGGAGGATGCCTTCATAATGTACAAGGATCTTTTCAGGACAGGTATAAACCTATACCTCGGGCAGTTTGCAGTTTCTGATCCCATGTTCAAGGGGGAGCTTCGGTACACCCTTGAGAACTATAAGATCTATGCTACAGCTCCGGGCGAATCATCTATAGACCTGAAGTATGACAAGGGGTTACTGCTCGATAAGGGATTTGAGACAGGCACTTCGGTGGTCTTTGAGGTTCTCAACGGCGCCGGTATCGGAGTAGCCGACCACTGGTATGTCTTCGACAAGGACAAATACAAGAATATGCTGCTGAAGGTCACACAGGACATTGGCGATATTGCCAGCCTGGGTTTCTTTGGGTACACCGGGAAGGAGGTGCTGCAGAACAGCACAGGTAACTTTGTGAGCCAGGTGAAGATGTACGGTCCTGACCTTGTCCTTGACTTCAATGAGAGGTTCATCATAGGGCTTCAGTACATGTGGAGGACAGACTCTGACGTCTATCTCAACCCGGAGGAGCCGATGAGGGAGGATATAATGACTCATGGCGGTTTTGCAGAGATCATCTTCTCACCTAAGGGAGACATGAGCACCTGGTATCTTACCGGCCTGCTCAACTGGGTGGAATCAGACCTCGATCTGCTTGATTACCGGTCTGCCACCCTTCATGCCGGCTACCTTATCAGGCGGAATGTAAGACTGGTGACCGAGTTCACACAGATCTTCGGCAACAACCAGTATGGCAAGCTAAGTGCGGGTTTCGTCTCGGCATTTTAGCCTGAGTGACAGTTTAAAAGAGGGGCCGGTGATCAGAGCAGATCACCGGCTTTTTCCGTCTTGCCGGTGAAGGGTTCGGTGGCGCGGCTGAAGATGCCGTGCACATATGCGA
>JBHEOU010000221.1:0-2857 GCA_046260645.1 Bacteroidales bacterium
GTGTGTTAATGTGAAACAAATCACAAAACATAATATCCGGAACAGCCTGAGGAGAATTTTTCTTTATCACGGGCTGCTGGTGAGACTTAATACAATGGGAGTCACCAGGGTATTTTCCTACACCCTGGCCGAGGGTGCCGGGGTCACTCCCGAACAGGTGAGAAAGGATTTTTCCGAGTACGGAATAAGGGGGAACAGACGGGGAGGCTATGTCACCGGAACGCTTCTGCGTGAGATGGAGGCTCTCTTCAATCGCGACAGGATAAGCAACGTGATCCTGGTGGGTATGGGTAATCTGGGCCAGGCTCTCTCGAAATACGGGCAGTTTATTCAGCGGGGCATAAATATTGTTGCCACATTCGATATAGATCCCTACAAGCAGAAGTCAAGGGCTGCCAGCAACGTCTACCCGCCCGGGCGCCTTCAGGAGATCATAGACAGGTTCAGGGTCAGGATTGCCATCATAGCTGTTCCCGACATCTCAGCACAGGAGGTGTGCAATGAACTTGTGAGTATGGGTATCCGGGGCATAGTAAACTTCTCACCCGTTTTGCTTAAAGTTCCTGTATACGTGGTTGTGAACAACGTGAACCTGAGTGATGAGATAGAAAGTGTAATCCTGTCTGTTTACCGCATGAAGGAAGAACAGTCGCTATTCCTGTAGTCGTAGTGGAAACCGGGTATGAGATACTGATCAGTGGACTTGTGCAGGGTGTGGGATTCCGTCCCTTCATCTACAGGCTTGCATCCGGGTACTCGCTGAAGGGTGAGGTGGTAAACAGGACCGGCGGTGTAACGGTGACCGTTGACTGTGACCGGGAGACGGTGGATCGGCTCATTGCTGATATATGGGCCCTCTCCCCTCCGGCAGCTAATATCAAATCTGTGGAGGTCAGAAAAACAGAGGCAAGGAGTTACAGTGACTTCGCCATCACCTCCAGCAGGGATAACGAAGAGAGCATTACGGAAGTCAGTCCTGACATCGCCGTTTGTGATGAGTGTCTTGGTGATCTTCTCTCCGATCCGGGGCGTATTGATTATCCTTTTATCAACTGCACAAACTGCGGTCCCCGTTTCACCATCATAAAGGCTCTTCCATATGACAGGGCCGCCACAACCATGGCTCCCTTCGCTATGTGTCCCGGGTGTTCGGCGGAGTACCATGACATGTCTGACCGGCGGTTCCATGCCCAGCCTGTTGCGTGCAACAGCTGCGGGCCGGCATATACACTCAAGGCTGGTGATCTTGTTGTCACCGGTATAACTGACATCTTACATTTCATCTCTGAACGTCTTGAGGCAGGCGGCAGTGTCGCCATAAAATCGACAGGCGGGTATAACCTCATGTGCGATGCACTGAATGAAGAGGCTGTCTCGGTTCTCAGGCAGAGAAAGCAGCGCGACGCCAAGCCCTTTGCTGTTATGTTCAGGGATATGGATGCCCTGAATGAATACTGCTTCACCGGGAAAGAGGAGGAGAGGGCGCTGCTCTCATGGCGCAGGCCCATACTCATACTGAATCAGAGAAGGCCGCCGGCACCATCGGTGAGCAGTGGTCTGAACACCATCGGAGCGATGCTGCCCCATATGCCCCTGCACCACCTGCTTTTCAGGGCCATAAGCACACCTGCAGTGGTGCTTACAAGCGGTAATCTGAGTGACGAACCTATAATAACCGATGACCTGCAGGCCGAGAGGGACCTCATGCCCGTCACAGGCTGCGTTGTAAGTTACAACAGGAAGATAAACAACCGGGCTGACGACTCTGTTGTCAGAGTGATTGGCGGTAATGTGAGCCTGATCCGAAGGTCAAGGGGTTTTGCCCCGCAGCCCGTTGAGCTGAACAGAGTTGCTGAAGGGATTTTTGCAGCCGGGGCGGAACAGAAGAACAGCCTCTGCATCGGCAAAGGCTCCCAGGCCTTCATGAGCCAGTATATTGGCGACATAAAGAATGTAGCCACATTTGATTTTTACCGGGAGACATACAGGCTCTTCTCCTCACTCTTCAGGTTCACTCCTTCATCAGTGGTCTGCGATATGCATCCCGATTACCTGTCGGGCAAATTTGCGGAGGAGCTGGCTGAACGATTCGGTCTGCCTCTGATGAGGGTACAGCATCACCATGCCCACGCGGTATCGGTGATGGCTGAGCATGGCCTGGCCGGAAAGGTCATTGCGGTGATAATGGACGGGACGGGCTACGGCACTGATGGCAATATATGGGGAAGCGAGTTCATGACAGCCACTGCCCGGGATTTTGAGAGATACACTCACTTCGACTATTTCATGATGCCGGGAGGCGATGCTGCCGTTGATGAGCCGTGGAGGATGGCCCTCTCCTGTCTTTTCAGTTACTTTGGCAGCGGCTATGACTTCAGTTCGGTAAAATTTTTCCGGACCATAGACGAGAATAAGCTGGCTGTTGTCAGGGAGATGCTTGTTCACGGCATCAATTCGCCGCTGACATGCGGAGCCGGACGTATTTTTGATGCAGTGTCGGCATTGCTCATGCTCTGCACCAGGGCCTCCTTCGATTCCGAAGCCCCCATGAGGCTCGAATCAGCCATAACCACCATCACCGATGATTATTACCCGTTCACCATCGGCGACACGATCTGCCTGAGGGATACTTTTCAGGAGATAATCAGGGATACTGACAGATCAGACATTGCGCGGATTGCAGGAAAGTTTCACAATACCATAGCACAGATAATAGTTGCCGTTTGCATTAATATAAGGAAGGAGACAGGACTGAACGATGTTGTCATGTCGGGAGGGGTTTTCCAGAACAGGTATCTGCTTGAGAAATCTTTGTATCTTTTATCCATGAACAAATTCACTGTTTACACCAATCACC
>JBHEOU010000222.1:0-2854 GCA_046260645.1 Bacteroidales bacterium
TGGCTAAGCCTGTTGTTAATAGTTGAATGATTAATTAACAATGGATGTTTTTTACCACCATTGCCGGGCTTAAGGAATTTTACACAAAATTTAAAATATGAGTATCTTTGCCCGATCATTTACGACACTTTGCAGATGCCAGCATCAAAAAGGCTGTTAGACAAAATAGATACCCCTGCCGACCTCAGGAAACTTGACAGGCTTGAGCTTGTCAGGCTCAGCAATGAGCTCAGGCAACATATCATTGACGAGGTCAGCACCAACCCGGGTCACTTCGGAGCAAGCCTCGGAGTTGTAGAGCTGACCGTTGCGCTGCATTATGTTTACAATACCCCTTATGATAAGGTAGTTTGGGATGTAGGTCATCAGGCCTACGGACACAAGATACTCACGGGACGTAAGGCTCAGTTCCACACGAACCGCAAATACAAGGGCATCAGCGGTTTTCCACGCATGGCGGAGAGTGAATATGACGCCTTCGGTGTGGGTCACTCCTCCACCTCCATCTCGGCAGCCCTGGGAATTGCTGTTGCAGCACATACTAAAGGTGAAAAACGCAAGGTGGTGGCTGTGATTGGCGACGGTTCCCTGCAGGCAGGTCTCGCTTTCGAAGGGCTTAACAACGCGGGGAACGCCAAGGCTGATCTGCTTGTCATCCTTAACGACAACAACATATCAATTGATGCCAGCGTGGGAGCCATGAAGGAGTACCTGCTTGACATCACCACCAGCAGGACTTACAACAGGTTCAAGGACAGGGTGTGGAGACTCCTTGGACGATATAAGAGGGTTGGCTCCAGGGCAAGGCAGCTTGCCTCGCAGATAGAGAGCGGAATCAAGGGTACCGTGCTTGAGCAGAGTAATATGTTCGAGGCCCTGAAATTCAGGTATTTCGGGCCTATTGACGGTCATGATGTCATGCATCTTACCAGGGTGCTCGAAGACCTCAAGACCATCCCCGGCCCCAAGATCCTGCATTGCATTACGGTCAAGGGAAAGGGGTTCCCGAAGGCGGAAGAACAGCAGACAATATTCCACGCCCCGGGCCGGTTCGACAAATGTACCGGAGAGCTCATCAAACCATCCGAATGCGCAAAGCATCCCCTCTACCAGGAGGTATTTGGCCATACGATACTGGAACTGGCGCGCCTGAATGAAAAGATCGTTGGCATCACTCCGGCAATGCCCACCGGATGCTCCCTCAACATAATGATGAAGGAGATGCCCGGCAGGGCTTTTGATGTAGGCATCTGCGAGCAGCATGCCGTGACATTCTCGGCAGGAATGGCAGCGAACGGACTGCTTCCCTTCTGCAACATATACTCATCATTCATACAGCGGGCCTATGACCAGGTGGTGCATGACGTGGCCCTCCAGGGACTGAAGGTCATTTTCTGCATCGACCGCGGCGGGCTGGTTGGCACTGACGGTGCCACGCACCACGGCTTCTTCGATCTTGCCTTCATGCGCAACATACCGGGCATGATAACGGCCGCTCCGATGGATGAGGTGGAACTGCGCAATATGATGTATACCGCACAGCTTGAGAAGATCAAGGCTCCCTTCAGTATCCGCTATCCACGCGGCACAGGCGTGATATGCGACTGGCGGCAGCCGTTTGAGGAGATACCCGTGGGACAGGCACGGGTTATCAGCGAGGGGAAGGATATAGCTGTACTCAGTATTGGCCACCCCGGCAACTTTGTCGTTGATGCCGTGGCCTCACTGTCTGACAGGGACATCTCGGTGATGCATTACGACATGCGTTTTGCTAATCCGCTTGATGAAGAGGCGTTGCACGAAGTGATGAAGAAATTCAGTAAGATCATTACCGTTGAAGACGGCGTCATCAAGGGAGGGTTTGGCAGTGCCGTGCTTGAGTTTGCCGCAGATCACGGATATGCTGTCGAAATAAAACGGCTGGGCATCCCCGATTACTTTGTTGAGCATGGCACCCAGCAGGAGCTATGGCATGAGTGCGGGTATGATGCTGAGGGCATTGGTCAGGCAATTTTAGAGGTAACAGGCAAGAGGCAGTAGAGGGCCGATCCGCCAGCTGGCGGAGAAGGAGCCAGATTGAAGGGGAGGCGGCATTAGGCAATAGAGGGCCGAGCGTATAGAAATTACCGGGTCATTTCAGCCAAGGAGCCAGCTTGCGGAGGGCAATAGGCAGTAGGCACCAGGCAATAGTAAAATATTGTAGACCAGCAACATAATGATAATGATTCGCCGTAGGCGATAAAGTATTGTAGATTGTATTACCAAACTATAAATTGCTCGTAGAGCATAAAGTATTGTAGCCAAGGCAGATAGCAAAAGACGATTGCCCGTAGGGCATAAAGTATTGTAACGAAATCATTAACATAAATTTATCCAATAATTACAATCATGAAAAACCTCCTGACAATTGCCATCCTCACGTTGACGCTGGCTTCCTGCAACAACCCCGCCACCCCGAAGGAAGAATGGGTCTCCCTCTTCAACGGAGAAAACCTCGACGGCTGGGTGATCAAGATCAAGGGATCACCCTTGGGTGAAAACTATAAAAACACCTTCAGGGTCGAGGACAGCATAATGAAGGTCTCATATCTGGAATACGACACTTTCAGGTTTGAGTTCGGGCATATCTATTACAAGGAGCCCTTCTCCTCGTACAAGCTACGGGTTGAATACCGCTTCACCGGCGACCAGGTTCCCGGGGGTCCCTCGTGGGGTTATCGCAACAGCGGCATCATGTTTCACTGCCAGGATCCGGCAACTATCGGGCTTGACCAGGACTGGCCTGTTGCCGTTGAGGTGCAGTTCCTGGGAAGCACCACGGAGCGCGAGACGCCAACTATGAATGTCTGTACTC
>JBHEOU010000223.1:0-2843 GCA_046260645.1 Bacteroidales bacterium
GTTGTTTACAGCCATCATCATCAGGCAATAGGTGATGTTGCACCGGCCTTTGCGGTGACTGCTCTCTCGGACGACGGCAAGATAGTTGAAGGTATAGCCCATAAAAAATACCCCAACGTGTTTTCAGTGCAGTTTCATCCGGAGGTTTCGTCACTATACGAAGACCGTGACCTGGTCAGATTCGCACCCGAAGACACCCCTGCCACCCTGCACTCAATGCTCGACAAAAAGAGCCTGAAGTTCCACAAAAAGTATTGGGGGCACATTTCTGCAGTAATCAGGAAACAGGCTGAATAGGGAGTAGGCAGCAGGCAATAGAGGAATTTTCGATTTCAGATTTCAAAATTTCGATTTAATCAAAATTCGCAAATCGCAAATCGCAAATCTACAACGCCTTCACCTCATTGACCAATGCCTGCAGGGTGCTCTTGGCATCGCCGAAGAGCATCCGGGTCTTTTCATTGAAGAAGAGGCTGTTTTCAATGGCAGCATAGCCCTTGCCCATCCCCCGTTTCATGACAATAATGTTCCTCGCATCACGGGCCTTGACAATAGGCATCCCGTATATCGGGCTTGAGGGATCATCCTCAGCAGCAGGGTTGACAACGTCATTGGCCCCGATGACAACAAGAACATCAGTATTTGGAAGATCAGGATTGATCTCATCACTCTCAATAAGCTGTTCATATGGAACATCGGCTTCAGCAAGCAGCACATTCATGTGTCCCGGCATGCGTCCTGCAACCGGGTGGATTGCATACTTCACCTCCACCCCTTTTTCTTCGAGAAGCTTATCGAGCTCATGGCATATATGCTGTGCCTGGGCTACGGCAAGTCCGTATCCGGGAACAATAACCACCTTCTTTGAATAGCTCAGCAGCACTGCAGCATCCGACACCGAGACCTCCCTGATGGCACCGCCGGCGCTTGCCACAGCCTCTCCGCCGCCGCCAAAGACCCCGATGATGACATTCAGCAGTGAGCGGTTCATAGCCCTGCACATCAGTATTGTAAGTATGGTTCCGGCTGATCCGACAAGGATACCACCTGTCATCATGGCCTGGTTGCTGTACAGGAAACCGCCCATTGCCGCTGCCACACCCGTGAATGAGTTAAGCAGGGAGATCACCACCGGCATGTCTGCACCGCCGATAGGCATCACAAAGAGCACTCCGTATGCCACAGAAACCACAAACAGTATTATGATCAGCGGCACCAGCTCGGCTGAAGCCTGCACGTCACGTGTCATGATATAGGCCACAAAACCTATGATGAATGCAAGTATTGTCAGGTTGACATATTTCATAGCCTTGACCCTCATGTCGCCTATCCAGCCATCGAGTTTTCCGAATGCGATCATGCTGCCCGCCCAGGAAACCGTTCCGATCACCAGTCCAAGCAATATAGCCAGCACGTGTCCGTTGGCCATACCGCTCTTTGCGATCAGCTCAGCGCTGACATGAGGGAACTCCATCATCGAAATAAGAGCGGCAGCTGCTCCTCCCATACCATTAAAGAATGAGACCAGCTGGGGCATGGCTGTCATCTTTACTCTTTTTGCTATGACCCACCCGATGGCGGTTCCTATTGCAATGGCACCAAGGATCCATCCAATGTTGCCGATCTGCACCCCCTCCTTCCTGTGAAAAAGAATGGTTGCCACGATGGCAATTATCATACCAACAGCTGCAAGGATGTTACCCCTCCTTGCGGTGAGAGGGTGACTTAACATCTTCAATCCAAGAATGAAAAGTACTGAAGCGAGGATATAGGTTATCTCAAGAACCGAGATTCCTACTGAAAACTGAGAGACATCATTCATTTTGCAAATATTTGAATCTTAACTGTTAACTGTTCTACAAAAAATACAATCAGGTTAATACTGTTACTTTTTCTTTTTGAACATCTCCAGCATCCTGTCGGTGACGACGAAACCGCCGACAACATTCAGGGTGCCAAGAATAACTGCCAGAAATCCGAGTATCATTGCACCGGTGGTCTCGGCGTGTCCCATAACGATTATCGCTCCGATGATCACCACCCCGTGGATGGCGTTGGCTCCCGACATCAGGGGGGTGTGAAGAATGGCCGGGACGTGGCTTATCACCTCAATGCCCAGGAATACTGAGAGTATCACCATGTAGATGATGCCTCTGTTTGCCATAAAAAATTCAAGAAATCCTTCCATTATACAGTCTGTTTTATTTCAAGTATTTGTATTATTCTGGGGCTGACGTATTCCCCGGCATGAACCGCGGTTGTCCCCTTTATTATTTCATCACTCATATCGGGTACCACCTTCCCCTCCTTGTCGACCATTATCTTCAGCAGGTTGATGACATTGTTTCCGAACATCTTGCTTGCGTCTGACGCCATGTCAGATGGGTAGTCTGACTTTCCGATGATCCTTACTCCATTGTTCACCACCGTGGTTCCGTTAACGGTGAGCTCGCAATTGCCGCCGGAGGAGGCTGCCAGGTCTACTATCACCGATCCGGGTTTCATTTTGCCCACCGTCTCTTTGACAATCAGCAGAGGGGCTCTTCTGCCGGGTATCTGGGCTGTGGCAATAACCACGTCCGCTGCTGCCGCCCGCTGTTGTATCAGTTCCTGCTGTCTCCTCTTGAAGTCCTCTGTCTGCTCAACGGCATAACCACCGGCAGCAGCATCCTCCACTGCGCCTTCTACCTCAATAAACTTTCCACCGAGACTTTTGACTTCCTCCTTCACGGCTGACCTCACGTCAAACACCTCCACTACTGCACCCAGCTTCCGTGCAACGGCTATAGCCTGCAATCCTGCCACACCTGCACCCAGGATAAGCACCCGTGCCGGTTTGATAG
>JBHEOU010000224.1:0-2768 GCA_046260645.1 Bacteroidales bacterium
GGGTACCGGTTGTGTAAATTTCCTTGTAATTAGCGGCGAATCCAATATCAATAAGTTCAGCTTCTCATATATGACCCCTGTTCTGACCGGAGGTGATGATGCCAGTAAGGGGGCTGAGGATGAAAGTATTGATTTCAAAATTCCCGTTTACCAGTTCAAGCCGGGAAATCCAAGAATGTATGATGATTTTCTCTCCCTGTTAGATGCTGAGGAGTACCCGTATATAGTGATCAGGCTCCTTACCCCTAATTCATACAGGGAGATAAATTCAGACATATCCCGCAACGAAAGGATCTCGGTGACAATTGCCGGCGTTACGAGGGAGTATATCGTAAACTGCTCATTGACTAACTGCAATGAAGGATTGATACTTAACGGGATGCATACTGTCAGGCTTACAGATTTTGGACTGAGTCCTCCTGTCAGGCTAAAGGGAATCGTGAAGGTTGAGAATGAAATCAGTGTCAGATTTGGGTTTATTGTTAACTTTACTGATGAGCAGAGATCTCACCTTTTGCAGTGAAAATAAGTACAAGAACACGGTATGGAGTAAGGACGATGCTGGAGATTGCACGGGCGAAAGAGCCTGCCGGAGTATTCCAGAAGGATATTGCTGTCAATCAAAACCTGTCACTGAAATACCTTGATCATATAATCCATTCACTCAAGACAGCCCGTCTTATTGCCAATGTCAGGGGGCGGAAGAGCGGGTATGTGCTAACCCGTTCTCCGGGAGAGATTACAATATATGACATTCATCGCGCTTTTGAGCCCGGCATCTGCGTAGTTGATTGTATCGGCAAGGATTTCAAGTGCGACTTTTCCGAGCAATGCCAGACACAAGGTTTTTGGCGCAATCTTAATAACCTTATCCTGACTTACTTCAGATCTGTCACACTCAAAGATCTTATGGAGGGAACGGCAGATCTCCCTGAGGAAAACTGACAATTCCCGTTTCAGCAAAGTTGTGTTGCGGTAAAACTCCGCCTTGGTTTTATTCGAGGCTGCCCACGGTATTCTCCACCTCATGAAGTATCTCACATGATTTCACGAGCTCTTTCATGTTGGTGTGATCATCGTAGAGGGGACGGTCAATGTCCAGAAATTCGACATGTCTGCGTATGACATCCTTAGCCATCTGGACGCCGGCGCCGAAGCTGTATTCCTCTTTCCTGAAATCGAGCGCCTGTGCGGCAGCCATGAATTCTATTCCGAGAATGCCGTAGGCATTGTCAAGGATCTGGTTGTTCTTGATGGCGGTGTTCATGCCCATGGAGACAAAGTCCTCCTGGTCTGCGGCAGCGGGTATCGACTGTATTGAAGCCGGCATTGAGAGTATTCTCTGCTCAACGATCATCATGTCAGCGGTATACTGGCTGAGCATCATTCCGGAGAACATCCCCGCGCCTTTTGTCAGGAAGTCAGGCAGCCCGACGCTGAGGGCAGGGTTGTTGAGGCGGTTCATCCTTCTCTCCGACATCACTGACACCCTTGTTACGCATGCCCCGGCCATATCCATTGGCACGCTTACGGGGGATCCCTGGAAGTTGGCCCCGGAGAGCTGAAGGTTTTTGTCGGGGAAGAAGATCGGGTTATCACCTACGCCGTTCAGTTCAATCTCTACCTGGCTGCGGGCATATGCAAGCATGTCATGTGCCGAGCCTATCACCTGCGGGGTTGATCTCATTGAATAGGCATCCTGTACCTTCGACTTCACCCTGCCCTCCTTCAGGTCGCCGCCTGCGACGCACAGGTTAATTGCATTGGCACTGCGGATGGCACCCTTGAATCCTCTCGCCTCATGCAGCAGCGGAGCGTAGGGTTTCATATTGGCTTTGAGGGCCTCGAGAGACATAGCCGCTGCTATCTCTGCCTGCTTGAGCCAGTTGTTGGCATCAACCAGCCAGATGGCGCTCATGGCTGTGAGCATGTTTGACCCGTTTATTGCAGCCAGCCCGTCGCGTGCCAGCAGCCCGGGGACAGCTATGTCGGCTCTCTTCATCGCCTCAGCGCCGTCAAGGAGCTGACCCTGGTAATATGCCTTTCCCTCTCCCATCAGCAGAAGGGCTATCTGCGACATGGGGGCCAGATCGCCGCAGGCACCCACTGATCCCTTCTGGCATGCGAAAGGTGTGACACCCTTGTTGAGCATCTCCACATAGGTCTCGGTGATCTCGAGACGGCACCCGGAGTTGCCATGGGCGTGGACGTTGATACGGCCGAGCATGGCGCCCCTGACCGTTTCTATTGATGCGGGGTCACCTATTCCGGCGGCATGGTTGTAAACAAGATATTTCTGGAAATCCTTGATCTGGTCATCATTGAGCACCATCTCGGAGAACTCGCCAATGCCCGTATTCACACCGTACATGATCTCATGCGCTAAGATCTTTTTTTCGAGCATGGCGCGGCACCCGAGGATCCTCATGCGTGCATCAGGATGCAGCTCTACTTTCTGTCCATGACGGGCGACATTTACCACATCATTTACAGTAAGGCCTGATCCGGTAATAATTAATGTATCCATAATTGTATTATTTGAATTAGTAAAAATGAAGAATTAAGAAAGCGAAGAAGAAAATTACCCGGTGAAATATGTAGCGGAGACTATGCAGGCAGAGAAGTTGCAGGCAACTTCCCGGTTGCTTCACCGGGTTGGTTAATACAATCCGGAGCGGTTAATTTTAATCTTGTATTCCAGTGTCCAGCTGTGTGACATAATGGTTTATTAACAAGTCAAATATAAACAAATATTTATAATACTATTC
>JBHEOU010000225.1:0-2765 GCA_046260645.1 Bacteroidales bacterium
CAGGATAATCATTCGCCTTCTCCATTTGTATCAGCGCTTCCTGACCAATAATTGTCTGGTGGAGAGAGACATGGTTCAGCACGCTCCCCAGTGAGTATTTGGTATAGGGATCCTGCAGTGCTATCTCAATGGCCTCAGAGATGGCTATGCCCAGGCTGCCCGGGGAGTCGGGGTCAGTCTCAAGTACCTTTCTTCCTGCTGCTGTCATGGTGCTGGGTGAAGGGACCACCTTGGCGTTATAGGCATTCATCATCAGCTTGCGGCCTGGCTTCTGGTGAAAGCTGACCTTGACCATGAAGACAAGGAGCTCAAGCCCGAAGTGGTTGCATGCAAAGCTCATCGCGCTGCCCCACTGGCCGGCACCCGTCTCGGTGGTCATGCGGCGCACGCCCTCGAGCTTGTTGTAGTATGCCTGAGGGATGGCGGTGTTGGCCTTATGGGACCCGGAATAGTTGCCACCTTCGTACTTGTAGTAAATTTTGCTTTTGGTCCCAAGTGTCTTTTCAAGATTATAGGCCCTGAAAAGCGGAGAGGGACGATAGGTTCTGTACAGGTCGAAGACCTCTTCAGGGATGTCAATGTACCTCTCGGCAGAGACCTCCTGCTTTATCAGCTCCATCGGGAAGATGGCTGCCAGGTCTTCCGGCCCCGCCGGCTTGCCTGTGACAGGGTTAAGCGGTGGCAACGGCTTGTTGGGCATGTCAGCCACAATGTTATACCATTGTCGGGGCATTTCGTTCTCAGTCAGTAAAAACTTTGTAATCTTGTCCATGTGTTCCTTAAGTTTAGGTTTATACAATACAAAAGGCGCGCTGTGATCAGCGCGCCTCTTTAAATAATTATCCTTGATAAGTTAAATAATGACGTGATTCACAGCTTCATCTTATGAGCTGCACCAGCGCCAGTTATTTAACCTGTATTCTTTCATGGGTGCAAACATAATGAAAATTCCAAATGACAAACCCGGATTAACAATTTTTTTTTCTCAGCCGGCAGATTTAACTTTTATTTTGATTTATGCCTTCCTGCCAAAACTGCTTCAATCTCCGAAAAATTTGTTGACTTAGCCCTGAGGAGCACCAGCAGATGATATAGCAGGTCGGCGGCCTCATTTCTGAAGAGGTCAATGTTATCATCTTTTGCTTCAATGACCAGTTCAACAGCTTCCTCACCCACCTTCTGTGCGATTTTATTTATCCCCTTCCTGTACAATTTGTTTGTATAAGAATCAGAAGCATCTTCATCTATCCTTTCATTGATGATATGCTCAAGCTTATAGAGAAAGCCCCTGGCCTCCATATCGCCGAAGCATGAATATGTTCCCTGGTGACACACCGGTCCTTCCGGCACGACCCTGATCAGCAGGGCATCATTATCACAGTCAGGAAGAATCTCTGTCACGGTGAGGAAGTTCCCTGAGGTCTCTCCCTTGGTCCACAGTCTCTGTCTGCTACGGCTGAAGAATGTAACCCTGCCTTCACCTACAGTCTTGAGGTAGGCCTCCTCATTCATGTAGCCTACCATCAGCACCTGCATCGTGGCGTTGTCCTGTATCACGGCAGGAACCAGGCCGTTTTCCTTGTCAAAATTGATATTCATCATAGAATAATTTATTTTTAATGGTATGATAGCCTGTCCTGATTTATCGGGAGAACCTCCATGTAGTTGATTATTATATTATTGTGTTTATGTATGCAAATACATGGAGGTTTCATAATCTTACGTTTATATTATTTTTTTGGAGGAACCTTTTAAGATCAGGTATCAGTATCTCGCCGAAGTGAAATACCGAGGCGGCCAGGGCAGCGCTGCACGATGTCTCTTCAAAGACCTGTTTGAAGTGTTCCATGGTACCTGCACCGCCGGAGGCAATGACGGGGATATTCACCCTGTCACTTATGGCAGAGGTTATATCTGTGGAGAAACCCTCTTTTGTGCCGTCGCTGTTGACGGAGGTGAGGAGTATCTCCCCGGCGCCCCGCTGCTCAACCTCTTCAGCCCATTGCAGTGCCCTGATCGTGGTGACGGTCCTGCCGCCGTTGATGCACACCCACCATTCACCGTCGATGCGCTGCGCATCAATCGCAACAACTATGCACTGGCTGCCATAGCTCTCCGCCAGCCTTGTTATCAGCCGGGGTTCAAGAACAGCTGCAGTGTTGACACTCACCTTGTCAGCTCCTGAGCTGATGAGAACCGATACATCCTCCCTGGTGCTGATGCCTCCGCCTACGGTAAAGGGGATGTTTATGGCATTGGCAATCTTTTCAACCAGGGGTGCCAGTGTCTTTCTCTTCTCATGTGTTGCCGTTATGTCAAGGAAGACAATCTCGTCTGCCGCCTGGTCAGCATATGCGCCTGCCAGCTCCACCGGGTCACCGGCATCCCTGAGGTTGACGAAGCTTACCCCTTTGACGGTACGGCCATCCCTTATGTCAAGGCATGGTATGATTCTTTTTTTCAGCATAACTCAGCCAGTTCCTTAAGTGATATCTTACCTTCATAAATCGCCTTGCCTATGATAGCACCCTCACATCCTGCCTCCCTGAGGGTCATGATGTCTGCTGCCGAGGTTATGCCACCGCTTGCGATGAGTGAGAGGCCCTCAATCTCAACTATCTCCCTGTAAATGTCAACGGAGGGTCCGCCCAGCATTCCGTCCCTTTCAATGTCAGTACACATGGCGTAGACAATGCCTTCCGATCTGTACTTCTGCAGGAAGCTTATTATGTCCGTTTCAGATTCGGACAGCCACCCTCCTGTTG
>JBHEOU010000226.1:0-2755 GCA_046260645.1 Bacteroidales bacterium
CGTTGTGGGCAACATTGGTACGGCTGAGGCCGCGAAGAGGCTGGTTGACGAAGGTGCAGATGCCGTTAAGGTAGGGATAGGGCCCGGATCGATATGCACGACCAGGGTTGTCGCAGGCGTGGGGGTACCGCAGCTCTCTGCGATATACAACGTAGCGAAGGCCATTGAAGGCAGTGGTGTGCCTGTGATAGCTGACGGTGGCATACGTTATTCAGGTGATATAGTCAAGGCGCTGGCTGCAGGGGCTGACTGCGTGATGGCTGGCTCGCTCTTTGCAGGTGTGGAGGAGTCGCCCGGCGAAACGATCATCTATAACGGGCGTAAGTTCAAGACCTACCGCGGCATGGGCTCAGTCGAGGCCATGCAGATGGGTTCCAAGGACAGGTACTTCCAGGATATGGAGGATGACATTCACAAGCTTGTCCCCGAAGGAATTACTGCACGTGTTCCATATAAGGGGACCCTGAACGAGGTGATCTACCAGTTCCTTGGCGGGCTCCGGTCCGGCATGGGGTACTGCGGAGCAAATGACATCGCCACTCTTAAGAGAGAGGGACGGTTTGTCAGGGTTACCAGTGCCGGCGTAACCGAGAGTCATCCGCATGATGTGACCATAACCCGTGAGGCCCCCAACTACAGCCGTAAGGTAAATGAATATTGATGGTGATGCGGCATGTCATACCGTTATTTTTTCTGCTCACTGTCGCATGCAATACGCCTGTGAGGGAGACTGACCGCATTACCGTGGCACGTGCCGGTGAGAGGGTGCTTTATCTTGACCAGATACCATCAGGACTGGTGGTGAACGGGATGAGTGAGACTGATAGTATTTCTGCAGTGCAGAGTTACATCCGGCAGTGGTCGCGCAAGGAGCTTCTCGCAATCAGGGCTGAGGAGAACCTTACTCCCGGGTACAAGGCTGAGGTGAACAGGCAGCTGAACGAGATGAGGAACAACCTGCTCATTTATCAGTACCAGCAGCAGATGATCATACAAAGGCTTGATACCGTTGTCACTGACAATGAGTTACAGGATTACTATGTAGGCAACCTGAGTACCTTCACCCTGACCTCCAACCTTGTCAAAGCTCTCTTCGCAAAAGTACCGGCGACAATGCCTGACCTTGA
This sequence comes from Bacteroidales bacterium, assembly GCA_046260645.1. Taxonomy (GTDB): domain Bacteria; phylum Bacteroidota; class Bacteroidia; order Bacteroidales; family VadinHA17; genus SR-FBR-E99. Next base: position 1,128 of record JBHEOU010000226.1, read on the forward strand.
CAAGATCAGGAAGCTGTACAAATCATCCGAGCCGGATGATATGAATGCCCTGGAGGATCTCTGCTTTCAGTATGCGGTCAGATATGATGACTATAATGACGAGTGGATACCTTTCACCCAGCTTCTGCTGGAGGTTCCGCTGGAGTCATCGAACCAGGAACAGTGGCTTGCGAGGAACAGCGCCGTGGAGCTGAAGGATGACCAGTATGTTTATTTCGTGGCCATCAGGGAGTACAAGCTACGCAACAGCGTTGCCCCATTCGATTACATCAGGGGGCAGGTGAAGACGATCATTATTAATAACCGCAGGAACTATTTCCTGCAGAAACTTGAAGACGATATTTACAACGAGGCTGTCAGGAGCAATACCCTGAAGGTCTATTAGAACAAAGGAGAAAGAATGAAAAAGAATATTTTACTTATATCCGCGCTGTTGATGCTTGCGGGGTACAGTGTGGCCGGACAGCAGGTTGTTGAGTCAATTGTAGGTGTAGTGGGAAATGAGGTCATCTACCTCTCAGACGTTGAGGGGCAGGTGGTGCAGCTTAAGGCTGAACGTGATCCTACTCCGGTTGATCTGCTTCGATGCAGGGTGTTCGAAGATCAGCTCGTCCAGAAGCTTTTCCTTGATCAGGCAAGGATAGACTCTATTGAGGTTTCGCCGGAGAGCGTTGAGGCAGACCTCAGCAGCAGGCTGACGGAATATATCAGGCGTGCCGGTTCCGAACAGGCGCTGGAGACCTACTTCAACAAGAGCATGGCTGAGATCAGGAAAGACCTCCGCGAGATGCTTACCAACCAGTATATAGTACAGGAGACCCAGGGGACGATTGCCCAGAATATCACCGTCACCCCTGATGAGATAAAGAAGTATTTCAACGGCATGCCGAAGGACTCTCTCCCGCTGGTACCGCGGAAAGTACAGTTGAGCATCATCTCTGTAGAGCCTCCTGACATGGAAGCCAGCAAGGCAGAAGTGCGTCAGCGGTTGCTCGAGCTACGAAGCCGCATCATCAATGGCGAGAGTTTCAGCACGCTGGCGATACTATATTCTGAAGACCCCGGAACAGCGCCAAAGGGTGGTGAGACAGGATTTACCCTCAGGGGGGAACTTGCCAAACCTTATGCTGAGGCCGCATGGAGCCTGAAAAAGGATGTGGTATCGAAGATCGTCGAGACCGAGTTCGGCTTTCATATAATACAGCTTGTAGACCGGAAGGGTGACATGGTGAACTCCCGGCATATTCTCATGAGGCCGAAGCTGTCAGCGGACCAGACCGAATGGTCGATCCTGAAGCTTGACAGCATTGCTGCCCTGGTGCGTGGAGACAGCCTTACTTTCCCGCAGGCAGCCATGAGGTATTCATCCGACAGGCCCACACGGGCCAACGGCGGAAAGATGGTCAGTACAAACCCGTCAGACCGGGTCAGCTGGCTGACCCTTGATGAGCTTTCAAAGGAGGTCAACCTCGTTGTCCGAAACATGAAACTGGGTGAGATCTCTGAACCCTTCCGCACCACCGATGAAAAGGGCAACAACATCTTCTGCATCGTCAGGCTCGACGATGAGATAGCGCCACACAGGGTGAACATGAAGGATGATTACAACTACCTTTCTGAGGCAGCAC
>JBHEOU010000227.1:0-310 GCA_046260645.1 Bacteroidales bacterium
GGCATCAGCAGATGTGTGACAGCAGGCTTCTCTCGAAAATGCCGTGGATACATCTTCTGCCGCGGACTGTGTACCGCAAACTGCTTCTTTCCGCAGGAGAAAGCCCGGCCCGGACAGAGGGGCTGCTTGAGATCAAGGATACCGGTATAAATATCGGAAGGTTCGAGAGAGCCATAAAAAAAGAGGGATTTTTCATTGCGAAAAAATCCCTCTGGCTCATCAACCCGAACTTTGAGATCAAATTCGGACTCAAACCCCGGCGGCTGCCTCAGTTCCTGGGGGAAATCCCCTTTCTCCGGAACTTCATCAC
>JBHEOU010000227.1:320-2312 GCA_046260645.1 Bacteroidales bacterium
TGCCTCATCAAGAGCCCTGAGAATCGGCTGGGCAGAGATCTTCACCCCTGCGGCCTGGTTCATCCAGTGCTGCGGTGTCAGGCGGCCAAGACTGTACATGCGGTCAATCTCGTCAGAAAAATCCTTGCCTTTGAGGTGATCTTCTATCTGAAACTGTATAATCTGTCCGTACGCATAGTTCTGCAGGTAAAGAGGCCCGTTGATCATGTGCGAGTAGATGGCCAGCAGCGGTGAGTCACTCACTCCCATCACAGGAGCAAAATATTTGTTCCATACCTCTGTTGCAATATTGATTGTCTGATCCTTGAGCTGGCCCGGTGTTGCCTGGGGGTTCTCATAGAGCCATTTCCATATCTTCATCTCCACCATGCTGACACCCATAATCTCCATCAGTGACCATGCAGCGTCAAGGGTCTGAAGCTTTTCTTTTTCAGGATTGTCCTCCTTCATATCGAGGAGCATCAGGTCGCGATCCTGGAAGAGGAACGCCGTTGCCTCAGTGAAGGCGGTGTTCGGGACACCTGAGAGCAGATAATAGTCAACATCGTACAGGGATATTGTTTGCTCTACGTTATGACCGAACTCATGGACGGCAATATTATAGCCTTTATAATCCATGCCCTTATCTGATATGCGGGTTCTGAGATGTGATACTGCCCCCTTCATGCCGGCGCCCCATGCATGGCCCGATCCTCTGGCAGGGTCGACAACAATCTTATCTGCGAGATACCTGGCTCTTTCAGGCGACCATCCCAGCTTTACGAGCATGCCTGGCATGGCTGCCCTGAAGGCTGCCGGGTCAGGATAGAGAACTGAGGTCTTGGTTGAGAGAAGGCTCTCCGGGATTGAGCTCCTTGATTTGAAGCCGTCATACCAGATATCATATGGCCTCAGGTCACGTTCCAGCCGCTTGCTGATCATCTCACCAAGCACCTTGAGCTGTGGTGAGCTCAGATATTCATCAAAGAGCATCTCTGCATCTTCCTGTGAAATCTCCATTCCGCCTGAGAAACTGCGGATTATGGCAGTGTTCATGCCCGGAATGTAGGGGTCGATTGCCTTCTCGGAGTTGAAAATATTTATTACATGCGAATAACGGGTATCCGGTTCCGCTTCAAGTTCAACCGGGGTGCCATCCTTTGCAACCTTATTTGACCAGGGCGACCACTCATAATCCGGGTTGTTGATAACTTTTGCCGGTATCTCCTGACGGATGATGCGCTCCATGACCTTGTAGACCATCTCCTGCTTCTGTGGGCCGTTCTCGCTGTCGGCATAATTTGACTTAATCTCGTCGCGCAGGTTCCAGTGAGACAGTAGTATCATGTCATCCGGGAAGAGCTGCTGACCGTCATCGGTACGCAGTTTCCCCATATGTATATTGTATTCGGCAATATACATCTCCGCGTTGCCCATTGCCACCCCTGCCGCCTGGTTGAGTTCGGCAGGCACGCGCGAGACAAACTGGTCGCCCAGACGAGCCATGGCCCACTCTTCGCGACTCCATCCTGCTCCCATCTCCTCCTTCTCTGCAAGGGTATAGTAGGGGAAGTTGAGGGCTATCACAAATGCAATCTTGTTGTTGAAGAAGTCGGTCTGCAAATGCGCCCCCACTGAGTAGTTGCCGAACATGCGGTCAATCTCATCAATCTCGCCGGCAGCCTCATCAAGCACTTTCCGCAGATCAAGGGTTATCTCATTCATATTGCCTCCCAGCGATTCAAAATAGCTGCTTATCTTCAGAAAAACAGCCTTCCGCTTATGCGGATCAGAGATATAGTTTGCGGCAACAAATTCAGAAAACTCCGCCGGGGTGCCGTCATCACTCCTCCACAGGGAGGCAGCGTGTCTCACTCCCTTCTCAAGGAGGAGCGGGTCAGCCGAGGGCTGAACTTCAATTACTTTCTCAACCGAACCTTTGATGACGGTTTCATCAAGGAAACCTGCAACAGACTCGTTTCCCTTCTTTTCAGGGGTTGAACAGGCGGCAAG
>JBHEOU010000227.1:2322-2752 GCA_046260645.1 Bacteroidales bacterium
TCTGTTTCCTGTAATTCCCGGAAGGCGGTACCGGACTGTCCGTAAACCAGGCTGACGGTCAGTAAAAAGCTTAATGTCAATATGTTCCTTTTCATCCGGATATAATTTTATAAAGGTCCGATAGCTTGTCCCGCCTAAGCGGGAGAACCACACATTTTTGAGTTTTACTTTTTTGTGTTTTGCTAAGGTAAAAAAATCATCATAGATAAATGATGATGAGAAAGGGATAAAACAAATAAGGCTTCCCGAAGAAAGCCTCATTTTATGCAAGCCGAAAATCCGGCTCAGTGTACATTCTTGTCTTTTCTGATCTTTTCGAACAGCTTATTTATGACCTCATCAGAAGGGTGATCTTCCATATCAGGAAGCAGGATTCCCAGAGTAACATCAATGCCAAAAGCATCTGCGATCAGGTCTGAAGGGGTATTTG
>JBHEOU010000228.1:0-2707 GCA_046260645.1 Bacteroidales bacterium
TAATGCCGCTATCAGTACATCCTGTTGATAAGCCTGCCCATCTCATCTCTCTCCCTGAGGGGGAATGAGTGGTTGCGACCGTCTCTTGTAACTATCTGCAAACCTTTGGCTGCAAACAGCCCTCTGCCAAAGTAAATGACTTCCAGGATATTGTCGAACAATATTTCAAAATTGAACTTCTCAGTCTCCAGGGTGTAGGTTTTGAAGTATATCCTCTGGTTGGTAAGGATTATCTTACCGTCGATCCTGGTGTTGTCAATCAGCTGGTTGGTGTCACCTGCCTTGAGTACAACTTCATTGGGGTATAGTTTCACTGTCATAACGCCTGGATTTGTAGAGTTCGTGGATGACAAGTAAATATCTTGATGACTAAAAATAATCTGATAGTTATTATCATAAAAAATGTCTATTTATTTGACACATATTGATTTTTTTGCCGTCTTTGTAAAAAAGGATCATCATGACAAACGGCACAATACTTATAGTTGACAGGGAGAAGGAGTCACTCCGAACAATGGAGCAGGTTCTGCGAAGTGAATTTGAAAAAGTGATCACTCTTCAGGCACCGGACCGGATCCCTGAAGTTTTGAGGAGAAATGAAGTCGATGTTGTAATATTGGATACAAATTTCAAATCAGCTGTACATAATGGTAATGAGGGACTGTTCTGGATGAGGGAGGTCTTTAATTATGACAGTAATATAAGCGTTGTGATTGTCACGGCCTCCGACGACAGCGAGCTTGCCGTCAGGGCAATCAGGGAGGGGGCCATGGACTTTGTTCTCAAGCCATGGGAGAATGCGAAGCTGCGTGCAACGGTAAATGCGGCATGGCAGCTCAGGCAGTCGAAGCTTGAGGCATCATCGTTGAAGAAGGATAACCTTCAGCTTAAAGAGGTCATCAACAGCGGCAGTGAGAAGATCATAAGGGGTGCATCACCAACCATGATAAGGGTGATGGACACAGTGAAGAAAGTTGCTGCCACAGATGCCAACGTGTTGATAACAGGAGAGAATGGCACCGGAAAAGAGCTGGTAGCCAAAGAGATACACAGGTTGTCCGGGAGATCCGGTGAACTGATGGTCAGTGTAGATATGGGCTCATTGACCGAATCGCTTTTTGAAAGTGAACTGTTCGGTCATGTCAGAGGCGCCTTCACCGATGCCCGTGAGGAGAGGACCGGGAAGTTTGAGGCAGCAGACAACAGCACCCTGTTTCTTGACGAGATAGGTAACCTGTCGCTTCAGGCACAGGCGAAAATACTGAGAGTCCTGCAGAACCGTTCTGTATGCCGGGTAGGATCAAACCGGCAGAAAAAGATTAACATAAGACTTATCACGGCTACAAACTGTGATATCATGAAGATGGTAAAGGAGGGCCGGTTCCGCGAGGATCTCCTGTACAGGATAAATACCATCATGATAGAGGTACCACCATTGCGAGACAGGGTTGATGACATCCCTGTGCTGGCGAATCATTTTCTGCGCGATTACAGCAGCAGGTATGGCAGGGGAGAGATGAAGATCAGCATCCAGACCCTTGAGAAGCTGTCGACATATGACTGGCCCGGTAACGTAAGGGAGTTGCAGCATGCAATTGAAAAGGCGGTTATTCTGAGCGACTCTCCTGTGCTCAAGCCATCCGATTTCATATTCAGCCAGACTCCGGCAAGGTCATCTCACGGAGAGATGACCCTTGAGGAGATGGAGAGGAGACTCATAGCTGACAGTCTGAAGAGGCACAGCGGCAATATTAGTATTGCCGCCGCGAAACTGGGCATCACCCGTCAGACATTGTATAATAAAATGAAGGTTTATGGATTTTGACAGTATAAGAGTTAATTTGCTGCATAAAAAAAGAGGCGCCCGGCCGCGGGCGCCTCTCGAAATGTGATGAAGCAGTTCCGGAGATGTTACTCCATCTTCTCGGCTACTACCTGCCCGTCAAATAGATTGACAATCCTGTGAGCATAGCCCGCGTCCCTGTCAGAGTGTGTCACCATAATAATGGTTGTACCCTCCTTGTTCAGTTCAGACAAAAGGTTGATGACCTCAATACCGTTTTTTGAATCAAGGTTACCCGTAGGCTCATCTGCAAGGATCAGCCTGGGGTTGGCGACGACGGCCCTGGCAATGGCCACCCTCTGCTGCTGGCCTCCTGAGAGCTGCTGGGGGAAGTGTTTTGCACGGTGTGATATCTTCATCCGCTCAAGTGCATCTTCCACCTTCTTTTTCCTTTCGCCGGTCTTCATCTTCAGGTAGATGAGAGGCAATTCAACATTCTCGTAGACATTGAGTTCGTCTATCAGGTTAAAACTCTGAAAGACAAATCCGATATTGCCCTTTCTGAAGATTGTCCGGTCACGCTCCCTGAGGTTGGCAACCTCGGTTCCGTTGAAGATGTAACTTCCTGATGTCGGGTTATCAAGCAAGCCCAGGATATTCAGAAGCGTTGATTTGCCGCATCCCGAAGGTCCCATTACGGCAACATATTCACCTTCTTTTACTTCGAGGCTTACCTTATTGAGAGCGGTGGTCTCCACCTCTTCCGTCCGGAAGATCTTTGATAAATCATTTGTTTTGATCATGACTTCGCCAATTAGTGTTATTTGCTGTTTTTGAATATTAGTTTCTCATTCTTTCCGAATGTATCGTATCCTGAGATAATTACTTTCTCGCCGGGCTGCAATCCTTCAAGTATCTCATAGT
>JBHEOU010000229.1:0-2701 GCA_046260645.1 Bacteroidales bacterium
TCAGCCTGTTTTTTATTGTCTGCATAATAGATATATTTACGGTGATAAGGCTGATAATGAAGCAACAGAAGAGAGACTGCGATGTATTTCGGAGAGGCGCCGGGACGGGTACCAGGAGAAGTGCCGGGGCTGGCATCCGGAGAGGCACCGGAGCAAGCGTCCGGGCAGGTGCAACCAACAGGGCAGCCGCCGTGAATGCCACCGCCCCTGCGCTGCTGCTTGTTATACTGCTTGCAGCCATCAGCCTCTCATCATATGGCCAGACCTATCCCTACCGTGAGTACACCATCGATGACGGACTGCCACAGTCGCAATCGATGGCCGTCTTCCAGGACAGCCGGGGTTATCTGTGGATCCCCACCCGCAACGGACTGGCGCGTTTCGACGGGCAAACCTTTATCCCTTACCTGCGCAAGGACGGTCTGCCTTCAAATATAGTTAGCCGGGTGGTTGAAGACCGCACCGGTTCTATCTGGGCAGTTACTGTCAACGGACTTGCCAGGTTCAACGGCAGGAATTTTAAAAGCTACCCGGTGCCCGACTCTCTCAGAATAAAAAACGTGAGTATGGGTTGCGATTTCGGTGACACTGCAACCTTCCTGCTCTCCGGCGCCGTTGAAACAGAACGCGACAAGATCCTGCTTTTCAGGAAAGGAAAATATTATGATTTTACATCAATGCACCCGGCCCTCTCCGGAAAGGCACTCATTCCCGCGGCCTTTGACACCCGGGACTCCGCAATATATCTTTTGAGGATCGAATCAGAGGCTTATAAATATCATAATGAGACACTTACCCTGATTTATGAAGGTCCGGTGACAAAAGTTACACTTACTGAGGAAGGTCCGCAGTTTATATATGAAGCTAGTGAATATAATATCAGGGCTGCAGCGATTTTGAAGGAAATAAGCGGTATAACCCTGGCCATCACAGACAGGGAAGGCACCTCCTGGCTTGGAACGGAGAGCCGCCTCTTCAGGCTGATATCCGACGCATTCATTGAATATGACCGGGATAATGGCCTGTCTGATAACACGTGGGCGCTTGCAGCTGACCCGTCAGGCGGACTCTGGACAGGCTCAATCAACGGTGACCTGAAATATTTCAACGGTCATCAATTCATCGAAAGAAATGAATACCTCCGGCTCTATGATTCTCCTCCGGCTTTCTATCGTGGCAGCACAACCCTCTCCAACGGCGAGGTTTGGTTCTCAACAAATGTAGGAGTGCTTATCTGGGACGGGAAGAGCTTCAGAAAGCTCGACCTGCTCCCGGGCCAGGCTCAGATCTGCATCATCTATGAGGATCCGGTCAACGGGAAGATTCTCATCGGCTCAGATAAGGGCCTTCATATCATAGAGGGCACGAAGGTGACAAACTACCCGCTGATGTCGTGGCCTGACTACGGAATCGCCGAAGGCATCGCGCGCGATCATGACGGTAACTACTGGATTGCGGGGCATTACGGCGTTGTTCACTTCGATGGCAAGGATTTCGTACCCTTCCGCTCCGCCCCTGCGCCGGCAGAGATGGTATGGGGGGTGGTATGTGATTATATGGGTAACATCTGGAGCGCAGGCTCAGACGGATTATTCATCTGTGACCCGGATGAGCCGGTATTCATCAAGGCGCTGCCTGATGAAAAAAATCTTCCTGCAAACGTCATACGAGACCTTGGGGACAGGAGGCTCCTCGTAGGCCGGATGATGGACATTTGTATCATCGACCTTGAGAAATACTATTCCGGGCAGCCCGATTATTATTCAATCATCGGCCGCAGCAGGGGATTCACGGGCAACGACTGCCAGGACAACGGCATTGTCAGGGATGCCGGCGGAAAATGGTGGATCCTTACCTCGGACAAACTCATCCGTTTTGATCCCGAAAAAATAGTCAAAAACGAGTACCCGCCGATGAGCCATCTCACGCTGGTTGAGATCCCCAGTGACACCTCAGACTGGGTGTCGGCCATTGACAGCTCCCTCTTTTATGAAAAGGAGAGCCAAATAAACATCCTGGGAACGCAGAACAGTATCAGGATAAGCTATACCGGCATCTCAACCAGAGACCCCGAGGATGTGACTTTCAGGTACCGGATGAAAGGCCTCGGCGACACCTGGTCGAAGAGTACCAAAGAACGTTCTGTGCTATACACCGACCTCCCCCCCGGGAAATACATATTTGAAGTAAGTGCCATCAATGCCGACGGCGTAGTCTCCGAGGAGCCCGACAGGCTTGAAATCAATGTGGTTCCCACATTCTTTCAGACGCTTCTGGTCCGTATTACATTGGCGCTGCTGACACTGGCGCTCATAGTTTTCCTCTCTATGCAAATCCGGAAAAATGTCCTTGAACGAAGGGTCTTCCTTGCCAGGCAGCAGGCTGAGAGCTACCGGCTGCAGCTGAATTCGGTGATAAAACAGTTCGACCCTCACTTTACCTTCAATGCCGTCACATCAGTGGGTTCACTCATTATGAAAGGCGAAAAGGAGAAGGCCTACAACTATTTCATCAAGCTTTCAAACCTGCTCCGTTCGATCATCTCTGACAGTACTGTCCTGCTCAAGCCCCTGGAGCAGGAGCTGGAGTTTGTGACCCGCTACTGCGAACTGCAGAAGCTCCGTTTTGGCAGCCGGTTTGATTACTCCATTACTGTGAGCGAAGATGTTGACATAAAGACCCCTGTACCCAAGATGATCAT
>JBHEOU010000023.1:0-414 GCA_046260645.1 Bacteroidales bacterium
GGATTTTATGCATTGGTGTCAGGGTGAGGCCGTACTTTGCTCTCAGCTTCAGGAGAAACCGGTCAAAGTATTTGTTTTTCAGTGGCTTGTAAATAGTCAGGACCTTGTGCGGTGTATGCATCTGCATAGCAGAGACCCATTCCCAGTTGTTGTAGTGGCTGGAGAGTGCCACCACATCCCTTCCTTCCGAAAAGAGCCGGTCAATAAGGGCTCTGTCCCCCACGTTCCATCTGCATGCAATCTCTTTCGGACTCATGTGGGTGGCCTTGAGGGTCTCAGTCATAATGTCAGACAGATGCCTGTAGAATTTACGTCCCGTTTTCCTCAGCTCATCAGCGCTCTTTTCCGGGAAGGCATTCCTTAGATTTGTTTCTACCACCTTCCTGCGGTAATGTATAACGTAATACAGAATTA
>JBHEOU010000023.1:424-8768 GCA_046260645.1 Bacteroidales bacterium
TGCCGTCAGGGCTCCTCTTTTCAAAGAGTACGTCATGAATTCTCCCGGAGGCGTTGCGCATAAACAGCATGCGACGACTCTCAGAGAGTTTGATAAGCTGTCTGCTTCGCCGTTCTTTCTCCTGTTTTATTACTTTGCCGGGCATCTCTGCTGCCGGGGTTCCCGGTCTTGGCGAGAAAGCGAATACATGAAGGTAGGACAGAGGCATGTTCTCAAGAAAACGAACCGTCTCTTCATGATCTTCATCCGTCTCACCCGGAAAGCCGACGATGATATCGGCTCCGATGCCGGCATGGGGCATCTTATCCCTGATCCTCATCACCCTGTCACGGAACAGATCCCTGCGGTAACGCCGGCGCATCATACCCAGGATCCTGTCGCTGCCGCTTTGAAGGGGCATGTGTATGTGGGGCATGAGCATTTTCTTCGAGGCTATGAGGTCAATGATGGCGTCGGTCACCAGATCAGGCTCGATTGATGATAATCTAAGTCTTTCAATTCCTTTTACAAGTGTCAGGGAATTGAGAAGCTGTTCCAGCGATTCCCCCGTGCTCTTCCCGAAATCGCCCACGTTGACACCGGTGAGGACTATCTCCCTGACCCCTGATGCGACGATTGTCTTTGCCTCATCAACTATCTCACTGATGAGCGGATTGCGGCTTTTCCCCCTTGCCAGCGGCACTGTACAGTATGAGCAGTGGTAATCGCATCCGTCCTGCACCTTAAGGAATGACCTTGTGCGGTCACCGGCAGACCATGATGATCTGAATGCATCCGTATCAATGTTTTCACAGGAGTGTATCTCGGGCGCAGTCAGGTTTCCGAGGTTGTCAATATATGAAGCCAGGTCAAATTTCTCATAGGTACCGAGGACCAGGTCTACCCCTTCGATGGCAGCTGCCTCCTCCTGTCTCAACTGCGCATAGCAACCTACAACAGCAATAAAGGCATCGGGATTGCGGTGAATTATCTTTCTTACTGTCTGCCGGCATTTGCGGTCAGCTGCATCGGTGACGGTGCAGGTGTTGATCACATGGATATCAGCATGGCTGTCTGCAGACACTCTCTCGTACCTCTCTTCCGCGAAGGTTCTTGCGATGGTGGAAGTTTCGGCAAAATTAAGCTTGCATCCCAGTGTGTGAAACGCTACTTTCCTCTTCAAAATTAAATGGTTACTGTTCCGGCTGTAAAAATAGCAAAAAAGCTGTTCTATAACAGTCTGCTGGCCAGTTCTGCGAGGAAGCTCCTCTCACCCTTGACCAGGTGAACATGTGCAAAGAGATCGAGCCCCTTCATCTTGTCTGAAAGGTAACTCAGGCCGTTGGAGCCGGAGTCGAGATAGGGTGAATCTATCTGTTCGATGTCTCCCGTGAAGATCATCTTTGTTCCCTCGCCCGCCCTGGTGATAATTGTCTTGACCTCATGAGGGGTCAGGTTCTGTGCCTCGTCAACGATGAAGAAGATGTTTGAAAGGCTTCGGCCTCTGATATATGCCAGCGGGGTTATGACCAGTTTCTCGTCCTTGATCATGTCATTGATGCGGATGAATTCAGGGCTTTGTGCGCTGAAGCGGTGCTTGATGACAGTCAGGTTGTCAAAGAGAGGCTGCATGTAGGGATCCATTTTCTCCTTGATATCGCCCGGGAGGTAACCCATATCACGGTTCGCCAGCGGCACTATCGGACGTGCAAGGAATATCTGCTTGTAGCGTTTGTGCTGGTGCAGTGCAGCCGCCAGCGCAAGCAGGGTCTTGCCCGTACCCGCCTTACCGGTGAGAGATACAAGCTGGATGTCTGGATTGCAAAGCGCGTCAAGGGCAAAGGTCTGTTCCGCATTGCGCGGATCAATACCGTAGGTGGTCTGCTTGAGAACCCTGACAAGCATTTTTGTTACAGGGTTATAGTGAGCCAGGGCGCTGGAATTGCTATTGCGCAGTATGAAAAAATGATGCCCCGTCTCCTGGTCCTTCACCTTGAGTTCCGAAGCCGGAACACCTTCGGGCTGCTCGTAGAGCTTGTTGATGAGGGCATGATCAATATTCTCTATGATCTTGATCCCCTTATAAAGATCATCCAGATTGGCCACCTTGTCATTCTGATAGTCCTCTGACCTCACACCAATTGATTTGGCCTTCATCCTCAGGTTGATATCCTTGGTGATGAGCACAACCTCCTTTTCCTTGCTCTCCCTGGTGATGTGCTCAGCAATTGCCAATATCCGGTGGTCAGGGGTCTTCTCGGGGAATGACTCAGACACACGGTCCGAGAACTGCTTCCCCGTCTCAATATGCAGTGTTCCAAGCTTTTCTCCGAGAGGGATAGCACCGGTCAGGAGCATGTCACCGGCTATCTTATCGAGCTCGCGTACGAACTCACGGGCATGGAAGTTGATCATATCGTTTCCCCGCTTGAACTTGTCAAGCTCCTCAAGCACCACGATGGGAATGACCACATCATTCTCCTCAAAGTTATAGATGCATGTAAAGTCATGCAATAACACATTCGTGTCAAGAATAAAAATCTTCTTTTCTTTTTTCTTTTTCGCCATAACAGGTTAAGTTTTGTGACAGCAGCTCCGGCGCAGATGATACCATGAGCGACAAAGATAGACTCTCCGAAGTCTGTCAACGGGTGGTTTTAGTAAATTTGCAAACAACCGGCCTAAGGTTATTAACATGACATACCACGATACATTAAACTATCTCTACAGCCTCCTTCCGGCATACCATCGCGTTGGCAAGGCGGCTTACAAGGGGAATCTTGATAACACTCACGAGCTTGACAGCTATTTCGGCCATCCTCACAGAAGATTCCGTGCGGTGCATGTTGCAGGCACCAATGGCAAGGGCTCCGTTTCGCACATGATCGCTTCGGTGCTTCAGGAGGCAGGATACCGTACCGGCCTCTACACCTCACCGCACCTGAAGGATTTCCGTGAGAGGATAAAGATCAACGGCAAAATGATAGGGGAGGAGGATGTCATATCGTTTGTCAGTGCGCATGATGGGATCATCAGGAGGGTTCAGCCTTCATTTTTCGAACTGACGGTGGCGATGGCTTTTGATTATTTTGAGAGGATGAAGGTGGATGTGGCAGTCATTGAGGTTGGCATGGGTGGCAGGCTTGATTCCACCAATATCATTACTCCCGGGCTTTCAGTGATCACGAATATCGGACATGACCACATGGAGTTCCTTGGTGATACACTGGCTGCTGTTGCGGGAGAGAAGGCCGGCATTATCAAGGAGGGGGTGCCCGTGGTGATAGGTGAGACACAGCCAGCGGTCATGGATGTCTTTCGTGACAGGGCGGCATTGATGAATGCATCCCTGGCATTTGCAGACAGGCTGTTCAGGTGCAGGCTGGGGAGGATATATGTGAACGCGCTGATGAGAAGATACACTGTCACTGATCTTCGTGACGGCATTGTTATGAGCGGCGCCACGTCGCTGGGTGGTCTTGCACAGAAGAAGAACATCCAGACTGTTGCTGCTGCCGTCGATGCTCTCTCCGTCTCTTTTGGTCTCGGGCGGGAGCATTTTCTGAAGGGTGTGGAAAATGTTGTGGCGAGCACGGGACTCCTGGGCCGCTGGCAGGTGCTGTCGCGGTCACCTCTAATGGTCTGTGACACGGGCCATAACCGGGAGGGGCTGGAGTATGTGGTCAGGCAGATAAAGACAACTCCTAAGAATGCCCTGCACATGGTTTTGGGTTTTGTCAGCGACAAGGACCTCTCATCGGTGCTGCCCCTCTTCCCTCATGATGCGAGATACTATTTTACCAGGGCTTCCGTCCCCAGGGCGCTGGATGAGAAGTTTCTGATGGCTGAGGCAGTGAAGTACGGACTTGCCGGCGACAGCTACCCTTCTGTCGCCGAAGCTCTCGGGGCGGCGCAGGCTGCCGCCGGACCTGACGATATGATCTTTATCGGGGGGTCAACGTTCGTGGTGGCAGATGCCCTGTAGGATCAGGCAGTAGGGAATAGGCAGCAGTCAATAGTGATTAAAAAAACTTGACTTGCATTTATACCGGATGTAAATTTGACAGGTGAAAGATCATCGTCCCATAAATAAATTAAGGGAGAATCCCGAAAATCCATAACAGAGTAGGGAGTGGCAGCTGAAAAACTCAAGAGTAAGCATCTTAAAACTATTCTCAATATGAAAAAAATCACCCTGATGTTTTCGTTGTTTTTCCTTATTACCCGGGTTATTGTTTCGCAGCAGTCTGAACCGCCTCAGCTACAGCAGGGTAACACATTACTGGGTGTGACATCGACTATTTCACTGGATGGCTCATGGGGGTCTGAACTATTTAGTCTTGGCTTTACAAACATAAAGACCAAGTACGGTTCAGATCCTGCCGAGGATGCTTCCAAACGCGCTGTATGGAACTTCCAGCCGAGAGTTGGTTATTTTATTATTGACAATCTGGCTGTTGGCCTTGAGACAGCCATTAGCGGCTACAAGGAAAAAGGTGCTAATGAGTATGATACATGGAGTGAGTCACTGTTGGCAATTGGCCCTTTTGTCAGGTACTATTATCCGCAGGCGAAATTCTATCCGTTTGCAGAACTGGAAATACTATTCGGAACGAAGAAGGAAACATACAATGAGAATGATTTCAAATACAGTATTGTTCTTTTCGGGAGCTATTTAGGAGTTGCTGTACCGCTTGGCGAAAAGGTGACCTTTGATGCCAAACTGGGCTACGCAAATGCCACCCTATCACATAAGGGATTGGGAGTGGAAGATATCGATATTAAGATTCTTAGCGGTGGACTGGTAATTGCGATGGGATTTTCAGTTTACCTGCCCCTGCCTTAAGAACACTCCACTGCCTGATAAATAGTTTAGTGGTGTGGTTTTAAGAGCGGGTACGCAGAGTTTTTGGAGGTATTCGGCATTTGGTAAAAGTTTTCGGTCAAACGTAAAACGTAAACTTGAAGTATAAATCCGGACAATGGAGCGCAAAAAGCGAAATCCGGAATCCGGAACTGAAATCAGTCCCGAATATTTTTTTATTAACTTGACACCCAAATTGAAGACTATGAAAAGATCTCTGCTTTCAGCGCTCTTAATCCTGTTGCCTCTGCTGCTCATTGCGCAGGAGGACAGGAGGTTGACCATACTTCATACCAACGACTTCCACGCTCACTTTCTTGGCTACGCCCCGGAGACCGCTTATACGCCGTTCGAGACTGACGGTGATCCGACAGTGGGGGGATTTGCAAGGATTGCAGGTATCATCGCCGATGTCAGGTCGGCAAATCCCGGTACTACACTGGTAGTTGACGGAGGCGATTGCCATATGGGAACCCTTTTCCAGGCTCTGGAACCGGAGACAGGGTTTCAGCTGAACCTCATGAAGAAGGCGGGGTACGATGTGATCGCCGTCGGAAACCATGATTTCGATTTCGGCCCCTCCAGGTTCGTGGATATGATAGACAAAGCCAGGGAAAAGGGAGGGACACCTGTTATGCTGTCAGGCAACTCCATCACCGACCCAGACGATCAGGCTGATGATGAATTCGAGGCAGCTATCGCCGATGGACATATAAAGAGATACCATATTACCGAAACGGCGGGCATCAAAATAGGGCTCTTCTCACTGCTCGGTGAGGATGCCGATGAGTCGGCCCCCTACGCCTGGCCGATCACCTTCGAAAAAAACGTAAAGGCAGCAAAGAGACTGGTAAAGACCCTTGAGAAAGAGGGGTGCGATATGATTATATGCCTGTCGCACAGTGGTGTGTCAAGGAACAGTAAGGGAGAATGGGCAGGTGAGGATGTTGAGCTGGCAAAGAAAGTGAAGGGCATTGACCTGATCATTTCAGGACATACCCATGTCCTTCTGGAAGAGCCGCTCATTGCCAGCGGTGTTCCCATTGTGTCAGCCGGGGACAATGGCAGGTACGTCGGCAAGATTGAGCTGCTGTACGGGAAAAGCGGCACCAGGCTTGACAAATACACGCTCATAAGAGTAGATGACAAAATCGGTGCTGATGCCACGATCCATGATGCCATCGAAGCACAGCTTGAAAAGGTCAACAGTGAGATACTTGAGCCCATCGGACTGGAGTATAAAGAGCCTGTTGCCATTGCTGAGTTCCCACTGACAGTGGAAGAGCATGGCGATATGGCGGGAAGCAACCTCGGAGCTCTCGTGGCTGATGCACTTTACTATTATGTCAATGGTGAAGGCCCGGGTACCGACATATCCATGGTGGCCCTCGGCGTGATACGTGATCCTATACTGCCGGGAACACAGAGTGTTGCTGACCTGTTCAGAACAATGTCACTGGGTTCAGGCAAAGACAAAACGCCCGGTTACGGTCTTTCAAAACTCTGGGTAACCGGGAAGGAGATAAAAAACATAGCCGAGATCCTGATATTCCTGTCGAAATCTACCCCTTCCAATTTCTGCTATTATTCCCACCTTCGCATAGAGTACGACCCAAAGGGCAGGATCTTTAATAAGGTGAGGAAGATAGAGCTGGCAGACAGTGAAGGAAATTTTTCGGAACTCGACACCTCAAAAGATAACGAAAAGCTTTATTCAATTGTAGCCAACTCCTATATGGTTGATAATTTAGGGCTTATCAAAAAGAAGACCTTTGGACTTATAAGTGTTGAGCCCAAGGATGCCAGGGGTAATATTGTTACCGATATGTCAGGGGCTGTTGCTGACTTCAACATAGAATTACCCGGCATTCAGGAGGGGAAGGAATGGCTGGCACTACTCAGCTATCTTCGACATTTTGAAAGCCGTGAAGGAGAGGAGGTACCTGTCATTCCGGAATATTACCGTAACCCTGACCGATCTCTTGTAACCGTAAGCACCAAAAGGTGATCAGGGCAAGACATATTCCCTTCTTTGTCCGCTTCTTCAGCTTCTACTCGCGGAATGGCCTGAAACGGCATTTTCAAAGCCTTGAGTTTGATTGCAGAGCAGATACCGCAAACCGTCCGGTGCTCCTGATTGGCAACCACTTCAGCTGGTGGGACGGGTTCATAGCTTACAGGCTCAACGACCTCTGCCTCCACAAGAGGTTTCACGTAATGATGCTGGAGGAGCAGCTTGAAAACCGGCTGTTTCTTAATAAGGCCGGGGCCTTCTCAATAATGAGAGGATCACGTTCTGTTGTGGAATCACTTCAGTATGCTTCAGGACTGCTGCAAAATAATGGAAACATGGTCGCTGTGTATCCCCAGGGAACAATATCTTCGATACACCGCAGGCCTGTCAGGTTCGAAAAAGGGGTTGAACGGATCATCGACGGAGCATCGGATAAACTGATGGTCCTCTTTTATGTGGCACTTCCCGAGTGGTTCTCCGAAAAAAAACCGGGACTCACGGTCAGGGTCATTGAATATGCTGCCAGGGAGAGAAGCGTCACTGATCTTGAGGAGACTTACAACATGTTCCTTAACGAGTGCATTGCCAGACAGATACCTTCATGATACTGACGATAACCGGCATTCTGATACTCTACCTGACATCCCTCCGTTTTCTGGTAGCGATGGTTAACATGCTTTCCCGGCCTTACCTGCCTGCGCCACCGGAGGAATACGGGACTCTCCCTTCGCTCTCGGTACTCATACCTGTAAGGAACGAGGAAAAGAATATTGGCACGCTCCTTGGCACACTGGCTGTGCTTCCATATCCGGATGCCGAAATCATTGTATATGATGACGGATCAACTGACGGTACAGCACTGGTAATAGAGGGTTATTCACGTGTTGACAGCAGGGTGAGATACCTCCGGGGTTCTGATCTGCCAGAAGGATGGACAGGCAAGAACAGGGCATGCCATAACCTGGCAGCAGAAGCCAGGGGGGAATACCTGCTCTTCCTTGACGCCGATGTGAGTGTGGGAACTGATCTGCTCCGGAATGCAGTCTTATATTCAGTGAAGCATAACCTGTCCCTCCTTTCGATGTTTCCCGGACAAGTGATGAAGACCACGGGTGAAAAGATTGTGGTGCCGTTCATGTTCCGGATACTCCTGTCGCTGTTGCCTCTCTTCCTGATCCGCAGATGCTCCTGGACCTCCTTCTCTGCCGCTAACGGACAGATGATGCTCTTCAGGGGCGACACCTACAGGGAGCACCGGTTTCACGAAAGGGTAAAGGATAAGATGGCCGAGGATATTGAGATAATGAGGGAGGTAAAGAGGCTGCGACTGAAGGGGGACACGCTGGTGGGCCACAAAGAGATCAGGTGCCGCATGTACCACAGTTATATGGAGGGGGTAAACGGTTTCTCACGGAATATCTTCTCAATGTTCGGCAACAGCTGGATCTTTTTCCTAATCTTCTCTTTGACAGGACTGGCGGGGGGGG
>JBHEOU010000023.1:8778-12365 GCA_046260645.1 Bacteroidales bacterium
GGTGGTTTGTTTTACTGTTCCTTCCATGGCATTTTGTGTGGTCGTATATTTTTATGGTAATATCTTTGAACGCAATGATTGCCGTTACCAGCGGGCAGAAGGTTACGGAGAACCTTCAGTGGCTTTTGCCCGGTATAGCTGCTTTTTATCATATTGCATACCTGGCAGTTGCAAGAAAAGCCGGCAGAAGTTATGAATGGAAAGGGAGAAAGGTAGGATGACAGGTAAGATGAAATGGATGGCAGTTACATTAATGGCTTGCATGCCTTTGATGTTGTCAGCAGCAATGCAGGCGGATGGCGACTGCAGCAGCTGCACCGTCTATAAAGGATATATTACGGGCGATATGCAGGTCTGGGGAAAAGGTATGACTGAGCTCCAGGAGCGATACAACCGTGAAGCCGGATCATGCACAATGTATGCTCTTGCCGAGGCAAGATACGGATACGCCGGTTTCCTGCTCGGCACGGGAGACAAGGCTGCTGCAAGACCTCTTATTGATGCCTTCGAAAAGGATATTGAAAAGCTTGCAACATACTCTGAGTACATGGCAGAGGCGGAGGCTTTAAGGGTCTCGCTGCTGGGTTTTCGCATGGCACTCAACCCTGCACGGGCCGTAATTCTTGGTCCCAAAGCCCTGAAACAGCTGCAGGCTGCCATGGATGCCGACAGCAGATGTGCATCAGTGTGGATAGAAAAGGCTAATTCAGAAGCACACATGCCTGCCTTCGCAGGCGGGTCAAAGGAAAAGGCTGTAGCCTCGTACAGGGAGGCGATCCGCCTGTTTGAAGCTGATTCGCGAATGTCGCGATGCAACTGGAGGTACCTCAATACCATGGTCCTTCTGGGGCAGTTGCTTGAAAAAATGGAAGATTACACGGGCGCACGTGATGCTTACCAGCGCGCGCTGAGGAGGGAACCCGATTTCAATTGGGTGAGGGATGAACTGCTGCCCGCAGTGGAGAAAAAAATAAAGTGAGTGAAGTGCCTGAGAAAATTTAAATAGCTTTCAGAACTGCATTTTTGAGTAAACAGGAAATATGCTGATAGAACTGATTGCATGACGAAGAAAAAAGCACTCATAGTAGGTACAGGCCTGGGCGGTCTGGCAACGGCACTGCGCCTGAGCAGGAGAGGATACGACGTGGAGATGGTCGAGATGTACAGGCAGGCAGGAGGGAGGCTTAACCAGCTCACCTCGAATGGGTTTACATTTGATATGGCGCCCACCTTCTTCAGCATGAGCTATCACTTTGATGAGTTTGTGAAGGATGCCGGCATAGAGATGCCCTTCCGCTTTGTGAAGATTGACCCGCTCTACCATGTCAATTTCAGGGGGAGCGACAGACGGTTCATTATCTATCGCGATCTTGAACGTCTTACGGAACAGTTTGAAGCCACCGAGCCCGGGTTTCGTGACAGGATGGAAAGATTCCTGGCTTCATCCGGCCGCCTCTTTTATGATATCGAAAAGGGCGTGCTGTCAAAGAACTTCAGATCGCTTCCTGACTTCATATTCCAGATGACGAAGCTGCCTGTAAGGCATGTCCCGAAAATATTGCGTTCGGTATGGGGAGAGATGAGCCGTTACTTTACATCCTACGAGGTCAGGGTGATCTTCTCACTTGTCTCATTCTTCCTGGGAGCCACACCATTTGATACCCCTGCTGTCTATACCCTCCTCAGTTACACCGAGATGGTCCATGACGGTTACCATAACGTAGAGGGCGGCATGTACCGCATAGTCGAAGGCCTGGTGCGCGAGGCAGAAAAAGCTGGTATCCAAATTCATTATAATGTTACCATAACCGGCTTCGAGTCAGACGGGAAAAGGAACAGGGCATTCACAGACACCACCGGGAAGAGGTGGGAGGCGGACATCTTCGTTGTGAATGCCGATGCGGCAATGTTCCGCGGACGGGTGTTCCAGCGCAAGGCTTTCACTGACTCAAAGCTTGACCGTATGCAGTGGACTCTGGCTCCTTTCACCATGTACCTCGGTGTGAAGGGCAGAATGGAGAACATCCACCATCATAATTACTTCCTCGGAGAGAGAGATTATGCTGCCTATTCAAATGGTATATTCCGCAATAAGGTATCACTGGAGAAGCCCTACTATTACGTGAATGCCAATGCTATCTTCAATCCGGAGAGCGCGCCTGAGGGCTGTGAGAACCTCTTCATCCTGGTGCCTGTGCCTGATCTCAGATTCAAGCCCGACTGGAGTGACAGGGAGCATATTGCTGATGCTGTAATAAGTGACCTTTCGGCACGCACCGGACATAATATAGAGGCAAACCTTCTGACAAGAGTGGTGTTTGACCCCGTGGACTGGCAGAATATGTTCGGGTTGTACCGGGGGAGTGGCCTGGGTCTGGGCCACAAAATGACGCAGGTGGGAGGTTTCCGGCCGTCAAACAAGGACGAGGTTTTTTCAAACGTCTGGTACACAGGTGCCTCGACAGTGCCCGGTACCGGCCTGCCAATGGTTATAATCAGCTCAAAACTAACCGTTCAGAGGATAGACGATGAAGTTGACTCTATATGACAAGATTTCCCTCAGGTGCAGCAGGGTGGTGACCACCGGCTACAGCACCTCCTTCTCGCTGGGTATAAAAATGCTGGCTCCGCAGCACCGCAACGCCGTGTATGCTATTTATGGATTCGTTAGGCTGGCCGATGAGATTGTTGACACTTTTTTTGATCAGGGGCAACGGGAGATGCTTGACAGGTTCAGGCAAGACACCAGGGAGGCTATTGCATGCCGCACAAGCCTCAACCCTATCCTGCACAGTTTTCAGATGGTGGTCAATGCCTATAATATTGACCGGGAATTCATCGATGCCTTCCTTTACAGCATGGAGATGGATCTTGATCTGAAAAACGACGACCATAAAAGCTACAGTGAGTATATCTACGGGTCCGCCGAGGCGGTGGGACTAATGTGCCTCAGGGTATTCTGCAATGATGATCCCGGATGCTTCGACCGCCTGAGAGAGCCCGCACGAAAGCTCGGCTCGGCATTCCAGAAGGTCAATTTCCTCAGGGATATAGGAAGCGATTATATTGACCGGGGACGAATGTATTTCCCCGGAGTCGATTTCAACAGATTTACCGTTAAAGATAAAAAGCTGATCGAAGATGATATTGCCGGCGATTTCAGGGAAGCGCTGAACGGCATCAGGGGTCTCGACCGCGGAAGCCGCAGGGGGGTTTACCTGGCCTATTCGTACTATCTTGCCCTCTTTGGCAAGATCAGAAAGACACCCCCCGAGGCCGTTACCGGACAGCGGTTCAGGATATCTGACGGCAGAAAGCTGCTGCTGCTGATAAAGGCAATAGTTTATGACATCACAGGACTTATCTGAAGGAAGGAAACAATGAAAAAGAAAGCAGCAGTAATAGGAGCGGGTATAGGCGGAATGGCTGCGGCAATCAGGCTTGCGCTGAAGGGTTATGAGACCCACATCTTTGAAAAGAACCAGGAGGCAGGAGGCAAGATAGGGGAGATCACCCTCAACGGCTGCCGTTTTGACACCGGCCCGTCGCTCTTTACCCTTCCAACGCTGGTTGATGAACTCTTCACC
>JBHEOU010000023.1:12469-13800 GCA_046260645.1 Bacteroidales bacterium
ATCACTGCCTTCGTCATGCAGGTATTTTTACGAAGACGGCACACTCCTGAACGCATATACTGACAGAAACCTGTTTGCTGCCGAGGCGGAGGCCGTTACTGGCGAACCTCGTGAAAAGGTGATCGCATTCCTCGACGAATGCGCTGAGCTATATGATCTTACTGCCTCGATCTTCATCTTCTCACCATTCTACCAGCTTGACAACTTCCGCAAGCCCGAGTCGCTCAACGTAGCCCGCAACTTCAGGAAGCTGAATGCTTTCTCAACCATGCATGATGTGATACGAAAGCGCTTCACCAGCAGCAAAATGATACAGCTCTTTGACCGGTATGCCACATATAATGGCTCCAGTCCGTACCGGGCCCCCGGTACACTTAATGTGATAGCCCACCTGGAGCATAACCTGGGGGCCTGGTTCCCGGAAAAGGGCATGAGGGAGATCGTTGAGGCGCTCGCGGGCCTGGCTCGTCGCTGCGGCGTGACATTTCATAGCGGTGAGCCGGTGCTGTCTGTCACAAGAGCAGGGAAAAGGATCACCGGAGTTGAGACCTCAGAGGGATTGATGGCTGCAGAAGCGGTCGTTTCAGATGTAGATGTAATTCCCTTTTACAGGGAACTGCTGAAGGAAGAAGGCCCGGCGCGCAGGCAGGAGAGACAGGAACGGAGCACCTCGGCACTCATCTTTTACTGGGTGATGAACAGGAGGTTTGAGGAGCTCGATCTTCACAACATCTTCTTCTCATCGGATTATCGGGGCGAGTTCAGGGCACTGGGGAAGGGAGAGGTGAGCGGTGACCCGACGGTATATCTCTTTGCCTCATCAAGGGTTGTGGAGGCTGATGCGCCGGCAGATAAGGACAACTGGTTCGTGATGATCAATGTGCCTTATGACAGCGGGCAGGACTGGAGCCAGGTGGCCGGACGGGCACGTCAGAATATTATTGACAAGCTGACCAGGAGGCTGGGCTGCAATGTTGGTGACTCCATTGAGGCAGAGAGGATTCTAGACCCTCCCCTGATTGAGAGTATGACGGCGTCATATCACGGGGCTCTTTACGGCAGCAGTTCAAACAGTCGTTTTGCTGCATTCAGGCGCCATCCCAATGTAAAGGGCCGATATGAGAACCTCTGGTTTGTCGGAGGGTCGGTACATCCCGGAGGGGGGATACCGCTGTGCCTGGCATCGGCAAAGATAGCATGTGACATGATACCTCCGGCAGACTTATGACAGGGGGGAAACGCATCCTGAAATCAACTGAGATACTGCTCTGGGTTTACGGGGTGGGGCTGGCAGGTATGCTTCTGCCCTTCACCCGCGAGCTGTTCAAGAT
>JBHEOU010000023.1:13810-14087 GCA_046260645.1 Bacteroidales bacterium
CCCCTCAACCTGCTTTTGCCCTGGTATTTCTCTTTTACGGAAAGATTCCAGCCCGGCAGGTTATTCTCACGGGGATTGCTATCGCCGTCACCTCGTTCCTCATTGAGGCTGTCGGGGTAAACACCGGGAGGATATTCGGGACCTATACATATGGCAAAGCCCTGGGGCCTGCGCTATGGAACACCCCGGTCATTATCGGGCTCAACTGGTTCCTGCTGATATATTGTACAAACGTAATCAGCAGGCAGATATGGGGTTTCATTGCACATAAAGATAC
>JBHEOU010000230.1:0-2693 GCA_046260645.1 Bacteroidales bacterium
GACCGTGATGACCTGAAGGAAATCTCAATGTCTACCTGGTCACCGCTGTAGTTGTGTGCCGACTGGCCGCATTCCTCATCTTTCAGGACCTTCATTACATCATTCATGGCTGAATATGGGAAAGAGAGGAGCCATCTCTCAACCAGGTGCCGTTCAATCACCTTTGCTTTGTCAAGTGCATCGGAGGTTGCGTTACGGTAGGCGTTGATGAGTCCGCTTACTCCCAGGAGTGTTCCTCCGAAATACCTTATGACCACAACAAGAATATTTGTCAGTTCGCGTGAATTAATCTGGCCGAGGATTGGTTTGCCGGCTGTGCCCGAAGGCTCTCCGTCATCATTGACTCTCCACGACTGCCTGTCGGGCGACAGCACCCATGCATAGCAGTGGTGTCTGGCATCATGATACTCTTTTCTGAGCTCACCGAGCCTGATTTTGACCTCCTCCTGCGAGGTGACGGGTATGGCTATGGCAATGAACCGGCTGCCCCTGTCTCTGAAGAGTCCATGAGCCTCGCTATCAATGGTCTTATATGTATCTGAGAACATCATGCCTTAACCGAAGACACTCCAATTTAAAAATTAAAGAGGGTCTTCGCACCTTTTAAAAGAGTTAATATTCCCATTATCACCAATACAATATAAACCACAGTCGTGAATGCATTCTGGCTTATTCGTGACACCAGCCTGTCTCCCGTGTAGAGTCCTGCCAGCAGCGCCGGAATGCAAGTGAGGGCAAGCATCAGGGTTTCAGTCATGATAAGTCCCGAGATAAGGTAAAAGAGAAGTGCATACGATACGGCAAAAAGAATGAATATTGAAATAATGGCATTGAATTTTTCCTTTGGTGTCCTGATTGAAGAGAGAATGATTGCCACGGGTGGCCCGGCTATTCCCGTTGCACCGGCCAGCACGCCGCCGAAGAGACCGCTCAGGGTCATTGCCGTCCTGTCGGATCTTATGTTGAGAGTAAGGCCGCGGGCAAGGGCAATAACGATGAATATTATCAGCACGCCCCAGACCAGCTGGATATATCCCGGGTTTACAAATTTAAGGATGACCGCCCCGCCGGCCACCCCTATGCCTGTCCACAGAGCCATAATGCCAAGCGGCTGCCCTTTGACGATCTCCTTTGACCGGCGGTAGTAAAGTATGGAAAAGATGAGGTTGATCATGGCAATGAAGACCGCTGTGTCAGTTACAGGCATCAGGAACTGTATCAGGGGCACCGCAACGAGTGCCAGGCCGAAACCGGTAAATCCTCTTACCACTGAGGCAATAAAGATAATCAGTGACAGAGCGAGGATATTGCCGGCAGTAATCATGCTATTCGTCGTACAGCGCCATTTGCCGGAAATCGAACCTGAAATCCTCTATTGAAGCATCCCACCGTGAGATCTCATCGCTGAGTGACAATCCGTTTTCAAGAACTTCGCGCATCCTTTCGTCACCCGACAGTATATCGAAAGGCATAAGACGGTATTCGTACTCATAGGGCGGAGGATTGAATGTGAGTGACCCGGCAGGGGAGGTTTTAATTATAGCATCAAAGAGATGCAGTGCTGTTGCCACCGGCCTGAACAGGGAGGCGTCGGTGACATGTGTCTGTATGCCCCTGCAAAACTGTCCGGCAAACTTATGGAATGTGGGGATGTAATCATGCATGCGGAAACTGCAGCCCTGAATCTTCCGGCTCCTCATTTCCTGCAGCAGCCTGTGACCGTTGATAAAAGGTGCCCCTGTCACTTCAAAAGGGATCACGGTGCCCCTCCCTTCTGAGAGGTTGAGTGCTTCTGCCAGCACTGTGCCGGGATAGACGAGTGCCGTCTGCGGCGAAGGCATGTTGGGAGAGGGCAGGACCCATGGCAGTTCCGTCTCATGGAAGAGTGAGTTACGCCTCCAACCCTCAGCCCTTATTACGTGAAGTTCGCATCTAGGTATATATTTTTCCCTGATCCAGACGGCCATCTCGCCGATGGTCATGCGATGACACAGCGGTATTGATGCGCCTCCCACGAATGTGAAGTACTCTTCCCGAAGGACGGGTCCGTCAGCCTGAACCCTTCCAATGGGATTGGGTCTGTCAAGGATATAAACCGGCACCCCTGCCTCCGCACAGGCTTCCATGCAGAGCTTGACTGTCCAGATGTAAGTATACAGTCTTGCCCCCACATCCTGCAGATCAACCACCAGTGCCTCAAGTCCGTGAAGCATCTCCGGGGTTGGTTTTCGGTGTTCGCCATAAAGGCTGTGGACCGGAACGCCCAGCAGGGGATCGGTGGTGCTTTCCCATTCTATCATGTTGTCCTGAGTCTGGCCTGAAGTGCCGTGCTGCGGCCCGAAAAGGGCAGCCAGCCTGCAGCCGCTGTCATTGGAGAAGACTTCAGTTATGAACCTGAAATCTGAGGTTATGCTTGACGAATGGCAGAGAATGCCAATAGTTTTTCCGCGCAGTTGCGATGGCATACGCGCTGAAACCACATCCAAACCGGAAAGTACCTTCATACATCAGCAAAAATAGTGAAAAGAGGCGGTGGTACAAGCGTAACGGCAGCGGTACTTCATAGAAATAATTCAATATATTTGCAACCGCAGGCAGCTTGCCGTTGTTATCTTACAAAAACATATAATAAAATGAGGAGCTTAATATCAATATTTGTTATATTTATCGTGCTGGCCTCCAATGGCTTGGCC
>JBHEOU010000231.1:0-2686 GCA_046260645.1 Bacteroidales bacterium
CTCACAGCCCCGCGCTTGGATTCCATATCCCTGGCATCTATGACAAGGTGCTCGACATCAATGAGTGCCTCCTGATGTCAGAACCGTCTGACTCGATAAGGAACGAGGTGAGGAGATATGCTCTTGAGAAGGGGCTTGCTTTCTACGACTTCCGTGAGCATCGCGGCTTCCTAAGGACCATTTTCGTCAGGATAGCCTCCGGCGGTGAGGTGATGGTGGTGCTGGTGACGACCGACTCCCACGCGGAGGATAGGGAACGGCTTTTGAGCCATCTCGCGGAAAGGTTCCCTGAGATCACATCGCTTTATTATATCATCAATACGAAGAAGAACGACAGCATAGCAGACCTGGTGCCTGTTCATTTTCGCGGCAGCGAATATATAACAGAGGAGATGGAAGGGCTCAGTTTCAGGATCGGTCCGAAATCGTTTTTCCAGACCAACAGCAGCCAGGCGGCAAGGCTATATGGGATTGTCAGGGAGTTTGCGCAGCTGAAGGGCGATGAGAATGTTTATGACCTGTATACCGGCACCGGAACGATTGCCTGTTACCTGGCATCGGGCGCGTCAAGGGTAACCGGGTTGGAGTATATCGAAGAGGCTGTGGCTGATGCGAGGATGAATGCCCTGGCTAACGGCATTGGCAACGCGGAATTTATTGCCGGTGATATCAAGGACATCTTCAATGAGAAGCTGTTCAGTGAGCGGGGCAGGCCTGATGTGATCATCACCGATCCACCGAGGGCAGGGATGCATGGTGATGTCACCCTCGCGATGCTGCGCTCGGGGGCGGAGAAGATCGTTTATGTAAGCTGCAATCCCGCCACCCAGGCCCGCGACATTGACATCCTCTCTTCGGGATATGATGTCTTGCGCGTCCGTCCCGTTGACATGTTCCCCCATACCTTCCATGTAGAGAACGTGGTCCTCCTGGAGAAGAAGAAATCCTAAGTTTGTTAACGTTACGGCTTTAGTCCGCAGTTGCACATCTTGTAGTCACAAAATCGCAAATCGCAAAACGCAAATCCTAATACCGATCCAGCCACCTGTACTTCTTGTTGCTGCTTTGCAGCTTGAGGCCGAGAACCAGCTCGTGTGACCCGCTGGTCACGCTTTCGATCTCGTTAAGGGAATAATCATAAGAATACCCGATGTACATGTTTCCCCACCTGACCCTGACCATCCCTATCACAGCTCCCTGGCTTGAGGTGCCGTAGAAGCCGCCGGTCCGGTAGCCTCCGCCAAGCCAGAAGGTCTGATCATAGATAAATGAGAGACCTATGTCAGCCTGTGGCATGAGCTGTTCCGACAACTTCAGCAGAACGGAGGGTTCGATCTCAAGACTCTTTCCTGTAAGGAAGCTGTACGATCCGAAAACGTAGTAATGCCTTGACATCCTGAACCTGTCATAGGCCTTCAGCGTGTCAACCAGTCCGTCGCCGATCTTTGCTGCTGCGCCAAGCATCGATTCAGCCGAAAACCCGAGGGTGAACCTGTCATTGAGGAGATACATCCCGAAGTTGATATCGGGAACGAAGATCCCCTTTCGCAGGTTATCGGTCAGCCACGGCTCAGCCGGATCACCGAAGCTCTCGTGATCTGCATTGATGATGTAATGATACCCGGTGGCAGCCAGTCCGAACGACAGCTGGGTATAATCCTGCACCCAGATGTGATATGAATAGGCTGCCTGGAATCCTGTCCTCTGGACCAGTCCGTTCTGATCGCTGAACAGGCCTATACCCAGTCCTGCCCTTCCCTCTGTCTTCGCCCTGTATCTGTTGTTCCCGAAGATATTTTTCCTGAGTGAATACTTCTTCTTTGTGAACCTGGTCTGGTAGCTGAGCGAGTAGGTCCTCGGTGCGCCTGCGTATCCGATCCACTGTTCCCGTGCGGTGACGTTGAAGCTGGTGTATCCTTCGCTTCCTGCTGCAGAAGGATTTATCAGGAACTTGTTGAACATATACTGGCTGTAGAGGGGCATCTGCTGGGCGAATGATAGTTGTGTCCCGGCAACGGCAAATAACAGTATGTATATCAGTCTTTTCACTTCCTTTTTATTTCTTCATTAGTTTCCATTTGAACTGTAGACTATCGTTACGGTGCCTACTATTGGAGTCGAGTCGTTGTTGAGATCGATGACGTAGTGATATGAGTCGATAGGCATCAAGACGCCGTTGCTTCTGCCATCCCAGGGCTCGGGATAACCGCGAGGTGACTCCCAGAGCTTCTGACGGTAATATTGTCATTGTAGAATTCTATATCCCATGTGTCATTGATGCCGTCACCGTTTGGCGAGAAGGCTTCTGGAATGATGAGGCATACCTTGTTCTTCGGCCTGACCGTAGCCGAACCGGTCACCGTACACGCGTTGTAGTCGGTAGCTGTCACGGTGTATACACCCGGGAGCACTCCGATCAGATCCTGTGTTGTTTCGCCGTTGGACCACTGGAATGTATGTCCTCCGAGAGGAGACCCTCCACCGACGTACAGGCTGATCTCGCCGTCAGGCATATCAGGACAGTAAGCATGGGCGACATCGAATGCCAGCGTAAGCTGTGGCGGATCGGTCAGTGTGAAGCTGGAGTCTGCACGGCATGAGTTGGCGTCAAGGATTGCTATCTCATAGGTGCCGGCACCAAGGTTCCTCCTTGGATTTTCAAATGACAATCCATCTTGCCACAGGT
>JBHEOU010000232.1:0-2679 GCA_046260645.1 Bacteroidales bacterium
CTTTTACTACATGTCAACCAAATTCTTCTCTGACGGAGCTGTTCACGCCTACTTCAATCCCTATGAGAATCCATACCAGGCCTTTATGAACTACATGAACGTCCTGAGCGATTTTGAGATCAGGCTGAAGACTCTCTGCCCTGTAAATGTGCATGATGAGGAGATGAACCGACTTTCGGAATCAATCGAGAACAGGGACAGTGTCATCAGGGAGCTGCAGGAAAAGCTGACGAAACTTGAGAAAAAAGCGGGTGCCACCGGACGGAAGCGTGTAATACGCACAGAGAAAACGGCCTCTGCAGCAGCCGTCAAAAAAGCCGCAGCCAAAGAGAAAACGGCCTCTGCGGCAGCTGACAAAAAAGCCGCAGCCAAAGAGAAAACGGCCTCTGCGGCAGCCGTCAAAAAAGCCGCAACTGTAAAACAATCCTCGACGAAAACTGCGACAAGGAAGACTGCTGCAAAAGTGAAAGCTGTGAAAGTGACTGCTG
Source organism: Bacteroidales bacterium (assembly GCA_046260645.1). Lineage (GTDB taxonomy): Bacteria > Bacteroidota > Bacteroidia > Bacteroidales > VadinHA17 > SR-FBR-E99. Next base: position 489 of record JBHEOU010000232.1, read on the forward strand.
TGAGGAAAAAGGCCGGCAGCAAATAGTTGTTGAGGTATAAAGCTATGTAAAACTGTTATGCGCTTCGGCGTATTAATTCATTATTAACTATATGGAAATGAAAGCTGATTTTTTATTTGAGACAAGCTGGGAAGTATGCAATAAAGTAGGCGGAATTTATACGGTCATTTCGACCAAAGCGCTGAACGTAACTTATGAGTTCGGCGACAATTATATACTTATCGGGCCTGATGTATGGCGCGACGATCAGTCCAACCCGGAGTTCACACCTGACGACACCATGTTCCTTCCCTGGAAGGCTGTTGCCGCCCAGGAAGGGCTGAATATAAAGACGGGAAGATGGAATATCAAGGGCAATCCAAGGGTGATACTGATAGACTTCACACCCTATTTCGGGCAGCAGGCCGAGATTTTTGCCCGTTTCTGGGAGACCTACCAGCTTGACAGTATCTCCGGTCAGTGGGATTATATTGAACCGGCCCTCTTCGGTTACGCTGCCGGGAAGGTGATTGAAAGCTTCACCAACTTTTACCGTGAGTATCCGAGAGTGATTGCACAGTTCCACGAATGGATGACGGGTCTGGGTGTCCTTTACCTCGAAAAGAATGCGTCGTGGATAACCACCTCCTTCACCTCCCATGCCACGGTCCTGGGCCGTAGTATTGCGGGCAACAACAGGCAGCTCTACAGCAGGATGAAGGAATTCAACCCGGTCCAGATCGCTCATGAGTTCAACGTCACCTCCAAGCAGTCGCTGGAGAAGCTCAGCGCTGCCGAAGCAGATGTCTTCACCACTGTGAGTGAGATCACCGGCCGCGAGTGTGAGGCTTTCCTGGGAAAGAAACCAGATGTGATTACCCCAAACGGTTTTGAAGACACATTCGTACCCGCCTCCGAAAACTTTGATGCTGCACGGATGGCTGCCAGGGAGAAACTGCTCTCTGTTGCCGGCGCATTGCTCGGATATACGCTGCCGGCTGACACGCTACTGGTATCAACGAGCGGCAGGTATGAGTACAGGAACAAGGGCATTGACCTGTTCCTCTCATCGCTGGGTGCCATTAACAGGAAGGCCGATGCAGACCGTCAGTGCGTGGCCTTCATCCTGGTGCCGGCATATCACAGGGGACCAAGGCAGGACCTCGCTGCTGCAATTGCCGCGGGGGGCGCATTCGTGACCGAGGGCGACAGGTACCTCACTCATGGCCTGCATTACTTCAACGATGATCCTGTCCTGAACCAGCTCAGGAGGGAGGAGATCCGGAACACCGCCTCCGAAAAGGTGAAGGTGATCTTCGTCCCGTCATACCTCAACGGCAATGACGGTATCTTCAACATGCCCTACTATGATCTGCTCATAGGGTTTGACCTGACGCTCTATCCGTCTTACTATGAGCCGTGGGGATACACGCCCCTTGAGAGCCTCATGTTCCACGTGCCTACGGTCACCACCAACCTGGCAGGCTTTGGCATGTGGGTCGACAGCTATTTTGAGAACCCCGGCAACGGTTGCCTGGTGCTTAACCGTACTGATGACAACGAGAAAGAGGTCATTGCAGGCATGGAGGATTTCATCCGGAGGTTTATGAAGATGGCCCCCGCCGAAGAGGCCGAGGCCAGGGAGAAGGCCTGGGAGATCTCACGCATAGCCAACTGGAACAAACTGTTCCGGTATTACCTGGAGGCATACAGCTTCGCTCTTGAGAACAGTGAGGAGAGACGTGACCAGCCCAGGGAGTACACACGCATACTGGAGGCAACGGAAGTACAGGTCAGAAAGCCCTTCCAGACACCGGTATGGAAAGATATCTATGTCCAGTCGGAACTGCCCGAACGCATCAGCTACCTGAAAGAGCTCTCCGGCAACCTCTGGTGGTCATGGAACAGTGATGCCGAATTCCTCTTCAGAAGAATGGATCCGACATTATGGGAAGAGGTGGGACATAATCCCAAGAGGCTCCTGGAAGCAATTGATTACAAACGACTGTTGGTGCTGGCTGATGATGAGGTCTTCCTCGATGATTCTGACAGGATCTATAAGGAGTTCACTGATTACCTGGCCAGGCCTGAGAATCCTGATCTGCCATCCATTGCCTATTTCAGCATGGAGTTCGGGATCCACCCCAGCCTGAAGGTCTATTCCGGGGGACTGGGTGTGCTGGCAGGCGATTATCTCAAGGAGGCCAGTGAT
>JBHEOU010000233.1:0-2102 GCA_046260645.1 Bacteroidales bacterium
CCCGCCGGCGTATGACCTGGAAGCTGAGAAGCCTCTGTCCGGACTGAAGATAGCCATTGAGGCAGGTCACGGTGGATCAAACTCCGGCGCCATTGGTTTGTCGGGACTCGTGGAGAAGGAGATCAACCTTGACTTGTCATTCAGGCTTGGGGATTTATTGGCTGCCATGGGTGCTGAGGTTGTTCAGGCGCGTGATTCTGACAGGGACATGGGGCTGATAGAGAAGCGAAACATCGCCATTGAATCCGGGGCCGACATGCTGATAAGCATTCATGCCAATGCCGGGGGAAGAGGTTATCTCTCTGTGGCAGGCACCAGCACCTACTGGCATAATCCTTTCTGGGCACCGCTGGCGCAGACCATCTATGACCGTCTGCTTGAGACCGGTCTGGCAGAGTTTGGCGTGGTGGGGTCATTCAACTACACGGTGACCCGGGCCTCGCAGCTGCCTGCGGTGCTGGTTGAACAGGCCTTCATGTCGCATGCCGAAGACGAGGAGAAGCTGGCTGACCCGGAGTTCCGGCAGCTGATGGCAGAAAAGATCTGTGCGGGGGTGATTGATTATTTAATATCACTGCAAGAATAAACAGGCAAGACCAGGAGAACCCTCTGGGGCGCAGGCCAGCCGTTAATATTTATTTCTTAATGTCTTGCATTAAGCTTTATGCATGCAGTACAACACACTCTGATTACTGAGGCTCGCCAACAGTCTGAGCCAGTATAATTGCCTGTAAGGGCCTCAGACCCATCTCAGGTGCGAGTTTATCACGGGGCACCATCGCCCTGATTACGCATGAGAGTCCTTCCGATGCACACCAGAGGTAAACGTTTTGCGCCATAAAACCGGTGTTGGCCCATGATGACAGAAGGTCGGTGTCTGTGATCTGCTGCCCTTCTTTCAATCCTCTCTTTGCCAGGTCAGCCACGAAGATCAGGTTTACCGGCGCCGTCGCAGGGAAGTCCTGTGTGCCGGTAAGAGCCCTGATATCCCTGTTGTGCACCTGCTTCAGCAAATTGCCGACGGCATCATAGAGATAGAGTCCTGTCTTCAATGTCACGTACACATCCATCTCCTGCCGGTTATGAGATGAGGGGGCGGTTCTTTTGCCCTCCGCCGGGCGGTTGATACCCCATGCGGCCCATAGCAGGTCGGAGAGGTGCTGTAAGGAGAGATCGGCGTCTGCGAACGATCTTGCCGACAGCCTCTCATTGAGAGCATCCATCAGGGGTTTGCCCCCGCTTTTTGCGGGAGCGGGGAGTGTGATATCCTGTGCTGAAAGCATTACAGGGGCTAAAGTTAAGCTCATTATGAGTAGAATAATGTGGTGCATACAAATCTTTTTCATATTCTGTTTCGTTTTATCTGTTTTTGACCGGGTAAGGAGGAACGGGTTTTACATAACCGGGATAAGTCTTCATTTCTTCGAGGATAACTTCAATGGCTTTGTTAAGCTGTTCATCTTCTCCTGCATATTCTTTTACGGGATTGTTGTCAACCACAATATCCGGATTGACACCCTGACCTTCTATCGGCCATTCTGTGCCATCAGCACTGTACCGGGCAAATTCAGGCTTCATCAGTTGTCCTCCGTCAATCAAAGGCAACGAACCGCGGATCCCAACAACTCCGCCCCAGGTTCTGACACCTATTACTTTACCCAGTTTCATCTCTTTAAAACGATATGGGAAAAGATCACCGTCAGAAGCGGAGTAGTTATCAATCAGCAGTACTTTAGGACCAGTAAAGGTACCCGGAGGATCCGGTGTTCCCTGTTGTTGATTGCGGGCCACCTGGGTCATGATCATCTCCCTGTTCAGGCGTTCAATTATCATTGGTGATACGTTTCCTCCGCCATTACCCCTGTCATCAATAATCAAACCTTTTTTCATAATCTGCGGATAGAAATGGATGGCGAATTCATTTAAGCCTCCCGGTCCCATATCAGGAACATGAATATATCCCACCTGCCCGCCGGTAGCGTCAGATACCTTGCGGATGTTGTTCTGAACCCAGTTGTAATAATACAATTTTGCTTCACTTGCCAGAGGCACTACAATAACTTTTCTGCTTCCGCCAAAGTCGGGTTTGGAGTTTATGGTGA
>JBHEOU010000233.1:2240-2648 GCA_046260645.1 Bacteroidales bacterium
TTTATCATGTCAATGGTGGGTTTTCCATTCACCGCCAAGATATAATCTCCCTCATTTATGTTTACACCGATCTCTGTCAGAGGTGACCGTAATTCCTTGCTCCAGTTTGCCCCTTCCAGAATCTTATCCAGGTGGTAATAACCTGAAGGGTGCCTGCTTAATTTCGCGCCCAGCAAGCCGGTATTGATTCTTTCGGCTTTCGGTTTGTCACCGCTTAATACATAAGTATGTCCGACACTTAATTCAGCGATCATTTCACCAATTATATATGTTAAATCATCACGGTGTCTGACGTATGGCAAAAGTGCTGCATACTTATCCCGAATACCCGTCCAGTCTGTGCCATGCATGTTGGGAGCATAGAAGAAATCACGCATCTGCCTCCAGCTCTCATTAAAGATCTGATTC
>JBHEOU010000234.1:0-2635 GCA_046260645.1 Bacteroidales bacterium
AATTTTCTCTACACCGTGACCATGACAGGAGGGGAGATTGACAGGCACCTGGAGCATTCGGCAGGATTGTGGTTTGAGACGATGGATGACAGCAGGGATTACCTGCTCAGGTACCGCCTTGATGACAACGGTGAGCCGGTGATGGTGAACGGTACCGCAAGGCTCCGTAACCCCTCCTATAACTTCGAATCAGCCATGGGCATCCGATATACGGTTGACGTCACCAAACCTCAGGGAGTGCGGGTGACCATAAGCGCGCTCAGTGACGGCACACCGTTCAACTACAGTGAAACGTATACCGTTGCAGTGAATTCATACAGAGCCAACGGCGGCGGCGGGCACTTCCCGGCGGCGGGAATAACCGGGAAAGAGCTTGAGAAGAGGATGATTTCAGCCACAGAACGCGATCTGAGACACTACATGACCGAATGGATCAGGGAAAAGGGCGCCATCATGCCTGTGCCTCTTTCCGAATGGAACATCATACCTGCAGAATGGTTGTCGGCAGCACAGGAACGCGAAATGAAACTGCTGTTTGGTGGTAACTGAAGGATACAAATCAATGAACCACGGCCGCTCAGACAGCGAAGGCAGGATGCTCCCTCTTGTGGAGGAGTTTTATTCCATACAGGGTGAAGGGTGCAACACCGGGAGGGCGGCATACTTCATCAGGCTGGGAGGATGCGACATCTGCTGCAGCTGGTGTGACACCAGGTATTCATGGAATGCCGAACTGCACCCCATGACTGATATCGGTACAATCACGGCAAATGTAGTCAAATCGGGCGCTGATTCCGTTGTTGTCACCGGTGGTGAGCCCCTGATGTGGAACCTTGATCCGCTGTGCGATTTGCTTAAGGCAAGGGGACTGAAAACCTTTCTGGAGACCTCAGGGGCTTATCACCTCACAGGCAAGTGGGACTGGATAACGCTGTCACCCAAGAATGGCTCGCCGCCAACACCTGAAATATATGCCCTTGCCGACGAGCTGAAGGTAGTGGTGTATGATGGCACTGATTTTGCTGCAGCTGAGACGTACAGCTCGATGGTAAGTCCGCACTGCAGGCTTCTTCTTCAACCCGAATGGAGCCGTTACGGAGAGATGATATCAACGATTACGGAATATGTCAAGAAAAACACAAAGTGGATGGTTTCATTGCAGGCACATAAATTCATGCACATACCCTGAATGAGCATCCGTATCTTCATATCGGTCATTCTGATGATAATACTGAGCCAGTGTGCAGTCACCGGACAGAACTATCATACGCGGTCAAACAGGGCCCTCAAGTATTACGACCAGGGAAAAAGGGATTACGACCTTCTCTATTACGACCGTGCAGAGACAAGCCTTAAGATGGCCGTAAGAGAAGACGAGGGATTTTATGAGGCGCATTTGGTATTGGGTCAGCTCTACTCTGATACGGGCGACTGGGAGAAGGCGGTGACTCATTACCGTAAGGCTGTGTCAATTGATTCTCTGTTTTTTGTGCCGGCGCTCTACGCTTTGGGCAGAGCGGAGATGCGCACCGGAAGGTATGCAGAGGCAAGAACCAGTCTTGAATCTTATCTCAGCCATCCCAAAGCCACGGCCAGGCTGCGAACCGAAGCTGAGAAGATGCTGGCAAGCTGCAGGTTCGCCCTCTCTTTCCCGGGCAGTTTTTTCCTGACGGAACCGGTGGATGTCGGTGACTCGGAGAATACCCAGCTCGACGAGTACTGGCCCTCGGTGACAGGCGACGGACAGCAGCTCATCTTCACACGGGAGGTGAAGCGAGCCTCAGGTTACAGCAGGGACAGGCAGGAGGACTTTTACTTCAGCCGGTGGGTGAGTGACGGGGAATTCTGGGGTTTGGCCCGGAATGCAGGAGCTCCCCTGAATACTGCCGGCAACGAGGGGGCACAGTCAATCTCATCCGACGGGCGTTCGATGTATTTCGCGGCATGCGACCGCAATGACGGGTACGGGAGATGCGACATCTATTATTCGTTTCATGACGGTACAAGATGGTCTCCCGGATCAAATGTCGGAGCACCGGTGAACACCGTATACTGGGAATCGCAGCCCTCCATCAGCCCCAACGGCAGGATGCTTTTCTTCGTAAGCAACAGGCCTGGTGGAATCGGAGGGATGGACATATGGTACTCGGTCAAAGGCAGTGACGACAGGTGGGGCAGACCGGTCAACCCGGGCAAAACAATCAACACCACCGGTGACGAGTTCTCTCCCTTCATATATTTCAACAGCAGAACACTCTATTTTTCCTCCAACGGCAGAGAGACATTCGGCGGCCATGACATCTACGTGACCCATCTCAACCGTGATTCAACCTGGACAACCCCTGAGAACCTGGGCCCGTCGGTCAACACACCCGCTGATGAGACTGGCCTGGTGATAGAGTCATCGGGAAGGAGAGCCTACTTTTCATCCATACGTGACAAGAACAGGGGGAAAGATATCTTTTACATCGACCTTCCCGAATCAGTTCGACCGGAACCGGTGTCATACTTCAGGGGAACAGTGATTGACAAAGCCAGTGGCCTGCCGATAGCTGCCCGGTATGAGTTGACAGACCTGAGCAGTCGTACTTCCGTCATCTCATCATTGACCGACAGCAAGGGCGGCTTCTTCGTC
>JBHEOU010000235.1:0-344 GCA_046260645.1 Bacteroidales bacterium
GGATTGGTCTTGTCATTTTACATGTGGCAACTGATGCTGCGCAACAGAAGAAAGAAGATCATCTCCGAGGCTGATGCCGAGGCTGAGGTGATCAAGAAAGAGAAGATACTGCAGGCCAAGGAACGTTTCCTGCAGCTTAAGGCTGAGCATGAGAAGGTCATCAATGAGCGCAACAACCGGATCAGCCAGGCTGAGAACAGGATCAAGCAGAAGGAGCTTGTCCTCTCGCAGAGGCTGGAAGAGACACAACGAAAGAAGAATGAGGCTGACGCCATTAAGGAGAGTCTGACTCAGCAGATGGAGATGCTCGACAAGAAATCGGAAGAGCTCTCAAGGGCGCACCG
>JBHEOU010000235.1:455-1857 GCA_046260645.1 Bacteroidales bacterium
ATCAAGGGGCGCATCATAGGTCGTGAAGGACGAAACATCAGGGCCCTGGAGGCAGCCACGGGAGTTGAGATAATAGTCGATGACACCCCCGAGGCCATCGTGCTTTCAGGGTTTGACCCCGTCCGCCGTGAGATTGCACGCCTGGCACTTCACCAGCTTGTCACCGACGGACGCATACACCCTGCACGCATTGAGGAGATAGTGGAAAAGACCCGGAAGCAGGTGGAAGAAGAGATCGTCGAGATAGGTAAGCGCACCACCATAGACCTGGGCATACACGGACTGCATCCTGAGCTTATCAGGCTGGTGGGCAAGATGAAATATCGCTCCTCTTACGGTCAGAACCTCCTGCAGCACTCACGCGAGGTGGCCAACCTCTGCTCGATCATGGCATCCGAGCTGGGACTAAACCCGAAGCTGGCAAAGAGGGCAGGCTTGCTGCATGACATCGGGAAGGTACCCGATGACGAACCCGAGCTTCCTCATGCAGTGCTTGGCATGAAACTGGCCGAGAAGTACAAGGAGAAACCAGAGGTCATCAATGCCATAGGCGCGCACCATGACGAGACTGAGATGACGACTCTCATAGCACCCATAGTGCAGGTATGCGACGCCATCTCCGGCGCGCGCCCCGGAGCACGACGTGAAGTCATCGAATCATATATCAAGAGACTCAATGAACTGGAGTCTGTCGCTCTCTCATACCCGGGGGTGACCAAGACATATGCCATCCAGGCCGGAAGAGAGCTGAGGGTGATAGTGGGAGCAGACAAGGTGACGGATAAGGATACCGAAAACCTCTCTTTTGAAATAGCACGTAAGATACAGAACGAAATGACATACCCCGGACAGATAAAGATCACTGTCATAAGGGAGACAAGAGCTGTAAATTACGCTAAATGAAAAAACTGAAGATCCTTAACATCGTCGGCGCAAGGCCCCAGATCATTAAAGCCTCAGCTATCAGCCGTGCAATAGCCGGAGTGTTCGCCGACGAGATTGATGAGGTGGTTGTTCACACCGGTCAGCACTATGACCGTGAGCTCTCTGACGTTTTCTTCGATGAGCTGGAGATACGCACACCTGACCACAACCTCCAGGTGGGCTCGGGCAGGCACGGGCGCCAGACAGGGATGATAATGGAACGCATTGAGGATGTCATCATGAGTGAGAAGCCTGACTGCGTTATCATCTACGGTGACACAAACTCCACCCTCGCCGCAGCACTGGCTGCCTCCAAGCAGCACTTCCCGGTGGTCCATATCGAGGCCGGTATGAGATCATTCAACAAGGTTATGCCGGAGGAGCTCAACCGGATCATGGCAGACCATGCCTCCACAATGCTGGTCGCCTCCACCAACGCAGCCTTCAAGAACCTGATGGCCGAAGGCTTCCGCCCGGA
>JBHEOU010000235.1:1867-2619 GCA_046260645.1 Bacteroidales bacterium
CCGTATGATATCAATAACCCCAGGGTTTTTCTCACCGGTGATATCATGTATGACAACAGCCTCTTCTATGCTGACCTGGCTGCCAGGAAGAAGAAGGATTTCCTTTCCGGACTGGGATTGGAGGAAAATAAGTATGTGCTGGTGACAATCCATCGCGACTCCAACACTGATGACCCTGCCCGGCTCACAGCCATATTCAGCACTTTGAAGGAATTATCGGCGAAGAACGGTATGGCCATGGTCATGCCGCTTCATCCAAGGACCATGATCGCCCTGCGCAACCGTGCTCCGGAGCTATATGCGAGTCTCTCCGGTGATGACCTGATAAGTATCATTCCTCCCGTCTCCTTCCTTGAGATGATCCTGCTCGAGAAAAATTCATGCATGATCATCACAGACTCAGGAGGTGTTCAGAAGGAGAGCCATTTCTTCTCACGCCCGTGCATAGTGCTCAGAAAAGAGACTGAGTGGGTAGAGCTGGTGAAGAACGGAACAGTGAAGCTTGCCGATGCCGATCCACAAAAGATTTCAGAGTCCTGGGAATATTTCATGACTAACAGTGAGATTCTCCAGTATCCCGGGTTCTATGGTAATGGCAAAGCCGCCGAAGCAATCCTGAAGGAAGTACTTGAGGTTATAAGGAGCTGAGGGCATCAAGTACATGTTGCGCAAGTGACCTGACAGCAGGATTGTAGTCGGCCAGGAACTCGCCCGAGACCCTGTTCCCTATCACGACACAGATAGTAATTGCC
>JBHEOU010000236.1:0-2137 GCA_046260645.1 Bacteroidales bacterium
GGCTGCGAAGGAGCGGGAGTGAAAACCATCGAGATGAATTTCCTGCCAGACGTCTATGTGATGTGTCCCGACTGCGGAGGGAAACGCTATAACAGGGAGACGCTGGAGGTGAAATACAAGGGCAGGTCGATAAATGATGTCCTGGAAATGACTATTGACGATGCCGTGGAGTTCTTCAAAGGCATCCCTTCGATCTATCAAAAGATTAAGACATTGCATGATGTGGGCCTTGGCTATGTCAGACTCGGGCAGCCCTCAACGACACTCTCCGGGGGTGAGTCGCAGCGCGTCAAGCTGGCCACGGAGCTGGCAAGACGAGATACCGGCCGCACACTCTATATCCTGGATGAACCGACAACGGGACTTCATTTTGATGACGTGAAGGTGCTGCTCGAGGTGCTTGACCGGCTGGTGGAGAGAGGCAATACCGTCATGGTGATAGAGCATAATATGGATGTCATAAAGATGGCTGATTACATTGTTGACCTGGGCAGGGAGGGAGGACGCGGAGGCGGTGAAATAATGTTCTCCGGCACACCTGAAGAGATTGTCCGGCTGAAAGATAATTATACCGGGAGGTTTCTTGCTCCCGTGCTTAAACAGGAGAAGTGAGTCACCGGCCGGAAGATAATTTTGCCGGCAGGATTCCTGCTACCGTTCTTGAACAATAGAAAAGATTATATTTAACACCTTAATATTTACTTATGGACGAAGCTAAAGAAAAAGATCTCATCAAGGATGCTTTTGACAACAAGCCATGGCATGAGATACACACCATGGATTCCTGGAGGATCTTTAAGATCATTGCCGAACTGGTAGAAGGATTTGAGAAACTTTCACGCATTGGCCCGAGCGTGGCCATTTTCGGATCTGCGCGGACCCATTTCAATAACAAGTATTATAGACTTGCTGACGAGATCGCCTTCCAGCTTGTGCAGAAGGGTTACGGTGTGGTCACCGGAGGAGGACCGGGTATTATGGAGGCCGCCAACAAGGGGGCAAAGAGAGGTAATGGCAAGTCAATAGGCATAAATATCGACCTGCCCTTTGAGCAGAAACCCAATGCCTTCATCGATCGTGACAAGCTCATTACATTCGACTATTTCTTCGTCCGCAAGGTGATGTTCATGAAGTACGCCCAGGGATTCATTGTCCTGCCCGGCGGTTTCGGCACCTTCGATGAGCTCTTCGAGGCAATAACACTGATACAGACAAAGAAGATCGGACGCTTCCCGATAGTTCTTGTAGGCGAGAAATACTGGTCTGGGCTCTTCGAATGGGTAACTGATGTGATGCTTGCCGAGGAACATAACATCTCCCCGGAGGACATGCATATCTTCAGGATAGTTGATACGGCAGAAGAGGCGGTGGCCTACATTGACCAGTTCTATTCAAGATACCTGCTCAGCCCGAACTTCTGATTTTTTTTAGCGGATTACCCGGCGGCTCAAAGGCCGGGAATTATGGCACATATTGAGGCGTGCAATTATTTGTTTCTCTCCTTGACATGATGATCCATCTCACGTTCATGATCGCGCTTCTTAATGGAGTCTCGCTTGTCATACTGCTTCTTGCCTTTGGCCAGGGCTATCTCCGCCTTAGCCAGCCCCCTGTTATTGATAAAAACCTTCGTGACGATGATTGTCAGTCCCGTCTCATTAACCTTCCTTTCCCACTTGCGAAGCTCTTTTCGCGTCAGCAGAAGCTTGCGCTCGCCAAGCGGGTCATGGTTGTTCAGGTTGCCCCAGTAGTACTCCGAGATGTGCATCCCGGTAACGAAGAGCTCACCGTTGCGGAAGGCGCAGAATGAGTCTGTCAGCGTAGCCTTGCCTGCGCGGATAGATTTGATCTCGGTGCCGGTCAGTTTAATGCCCGCAATGAGTTTCTCGATGAATTCATAATCGTGCGAGGCCCTGCGGTTACGGATGACGATATTGCTGGTATCGTTTCTCATCACCGGCCTCAGGCAAAGATGTTGAAATAAACCGTTTGGGTCAGTTCGGAAAGAGTTACCTGCAGCAGGAAGAAAATGATCACCATTGCGACTACCGTTGCTATAAGCATCGGAAGTTTATTGTGATCAGGCGGATTGACCATCGTCTCCATGCCGATCCAGAAAATATAGAGTCCGTAAAGC
>JBHEOU010000236.1:2147-2605 GCA_046260645.1 Bacteroidales bacterium
TAGGCTACGAGCTTGAATGCCACAAGGAAATCGTGTCCGAGGTCAAGCGCTCTCATGATCTCCCTCACAACGAATGCTGATGCATATACACCCAGGTAGAGGAACAGGAAGGTGGTGACGGCTGCCAGCACTGAGTACATCGGTTTAAGTGTGGTGTTGATGAAGAACATCGATCCAAGGAATGCGCTTACGGCTACCAGTATAATCAGCGGCATGAAGAAGCTGCCCCTGACGAACTGCATGGGTCGCTCCTCAAGGTGAACCACCTCCCAGGCCTTGCCGGGATTGATTATGAAATACTTTGTACGATGATACAGAAACCTGAAGTCCATGACCTCTTCTCAGTTACGACCGGCAAAAATAAGAAAAATAGAATTACCGTGAACCCTTAATGGCTATCTTTAATTTCTGATGGACAAGTCGATGCATGATATCGTTGTTATCACGGGGCCTACGGC
>JBHEOU010000237.1:0-2604 GCA_046260645.1 Bacteroidales bacterium
GTTAATTAGGCACCTAAAGTAATACTCTTTCCCTGTCTGTGGGGGTTTTCCGGGTCATTTAACAATATTTAACTACTATCCCGGTATATGATGCATCGCTACAAACAAAGGAAACTCCTGCGGCAGGGTTATTTAAAATTATTTAATTTCTTGTCTGTCAGGCTATGATGCATACTTTACAATGACTTCTAAAAAAAAGAGATTGGCTGTTACTGATCAACAAGTTTCACCCCTAAATTGCGAGCTGAATTATTACCCGGTCGATTATCTCAGCCTCAATAATGTCAGCTGCCTTGTCAATCGCCTGCGCCTCGGCGACTAACTCCCCCGCCTTTGCCCTGTCTTTCAAACTCTTGACGTTTATCCTTACATTCAGAAAGGCTCCCATGATACATGCTCTTACAGCCAGCACGCCAACGGCACCGTCGGTGACCGAGTTAGGATTACCCTTTTCCGTCATCTCCTTCAGAAGCTCAAAGGTCCGGGAAGCCTCCTTCATCACCGTCAGGGGGACCATGGAGGCATAAAGTGTGGCAGCCTCCACAGCAGCAGCCCTTGCCGCCTTTTCCTCCTCGCTGCCCTTAGGCATTTCAAAAGCCTTAAGAATGGCATTGTATGCATTGGTGTCCTCATCCACAAGCTCCAGCAGTCTCTTCTGTATCTGCACCCCCTGTTCCGCCCAGGCTGCGAACTCCTCCCACCGGTCATCCCAGCCTCTCTTGTGGCTTGAGAGGTTTGCCACCATCACTCCCAGGGCAGTGCCCATGGCTCCCATGGCTGCCGAGACCGACCCGCCGCCGGGTGCAGGCGACTCTGACGATGTCTCCCAGACAAATGATGAGAGAGACTTGTCTGCAAGCTTCTGCTGCTGTTTCTCCCGCAGGATGTATTCTATGATCTTCTCTTCGGGCTTGAAGGGTTTCAACTCCGAAAGGCCCATTGACCTGACTGCTGTTTTTACCAGCTCTTCTTCCGATACCCCGGCTGAGCGCTGCTGTTTATGCAGGAAGTATTTCCCTGCCTCCAGCATTGACTTCAGGGGAATAAGGCCCACCAGCTCTGAGCCGGTCACGCGCACTCCCCTGGCTTCCGCCTTCCTGCAAACCTCGTCAAATGCCAGATGCACCGGGGTCACCCCTATATTTGTCAGGTTCATTGATATCTGTGCAAAACTATATTCAGGAATATACCAACCTATGGCCTTGACAGCTTTCAGCGAGCCTGGGATCATTACGGGATTGCCCTCCGCATCTCTCACAATCTTACCTGTAATGCGATCACCCTCGCGTTTCTCTCGTCCGCGTTCCCTGACATCAAAGGCAATGGCATTGGCTCTTCGTACCGAGGTGGTATTGAGATTGACGTTGAACGCCACAAGGAAATCGCGCGCGCCCACTATCACAGCTCCGGCACCGGCATCAAAGCGTACCGGGCCAAAGTCGGGTTTCCATGCAGGGTCTTCAAGTTTCCTTTTCAAACCTTCATATTCGCCTGCCCTTATATTGGCAAGGTTCCTTCTCTGTTCCCCGAATGCAGCCGATTCATAACAGAAAACAGGCAGAGAGAGTTCCTCCCCTATTCTCTTGGCCAGTGAGCGTGCGAAGGTCACGGTCTCCTTCATGGTAATGCCTGCAACGGGCACCAGGGGGCATACGTCCGTTGCCCCCAAACGCGGGTGTGCACCTGTATGTTTCGACATGTCAATCACCCGGGCTGCCTTCTGTACCGCCCTGAAAGCCGCCTCACACACAGCTTCGGGCTCACCAACGAATGTAACAACCGTTCGGTTGGTATCCCTGCCCGGATCAACATCCAGCAGCCGGACTCCCTCAACGGATTCGATCTCATCAGTGATCTGCCTGATAATGCTCATGTCACACCCCTCGCTGAAATTGGGCACGCATTCGATAAGTCGGTAATTGGTCATAATATATGGTATTGTCGATTTGAGATGTGCGATGTGCGATTTGCGATGTGCGATTGACAATTTTATGATGAATGTGACTCCACTTTTGCCTATTGCCTAATGCCTATTGCCTAATGCCTGCTCGATACTGCCTGAAAGAAAAACCACCTGCCCATTCAGAATAACAGTCTCAACGAGGTTGCTGCCATACGCATATGGCATATACTCGTATGATGGTATCTTTTTGGTAATGAAAAGGTTTGCCTTTTTGCCGACTGTCACTGAGCCGTGAGTCCCTTCAATCCCCATTGCATAAGCTGAATTGATCGTCACCGCATTGATCGCCTCCTCAGGCAGCAGTCGAAGCCTGATGCATCCCAGTGACATCACAAGCTTCATGTTGCCGGAGGGTGATGAGCCGGGATTGTAGTCGCTGGCCATGGCAAGGGGAAGACCCGCCTCCAGTATGCGCGAGGTCTCCTCAACAGTGAAGAAACCTCTGTCACAGAAAACATCTATATAATCGGCCAGTTTCTCAGCTGCTACCGCCGGTATCATCTCCTTCACTATCAGGTCAACATAGCCGCTCCTGTTACCCCGGTAGGATTCAGGTACCGCATGAGCTCCAAGGAATGTGGCCTTCACCGTCAGCGGCGACTCCTGCTTTATCCGCCTGATCACCCGGAGCATCTTAAGCT
>JBHEOU010000238.1:0-2604 GCA_046260645.1 Bacteroidales bacterium
GTATTGACCAAATAATCAGCATAGGTTAGCGTTAAATAAAAGTATCCGGAAAGGATATCGTTTACCGGATTCCGGTAAACGAAAAGAAAATAGAAAAAATCGTGAAAAGAAAGTTTCAATCAGTAGCCAGCACGCAGCAGTTAAACTTAACCGGTTGAAAAATGTTTAAAGTTGTATAAATCAAATGCCTTATATTTGAGGCGCAATATCAGTCAATAGATGAAAAGGGGAAAGAGAAGATATGTCAGGCCAGCGGTGATCCGCATAGAGCTTGACAATTCTATCTCCCTTGTCATGATGACATCCGCGCCGCCCAACCCTCCACCCAGGAGTGGAGGCAGCAAAGGCGACCCTTCCAGTCCCTTCTCATCTCCCTTCTCCGACAAACCATTCAGTTGATTTACATACGAAGGCGCCCACACCGGGCGCCTTCGTTATATTCATCCTGTTCCGCACCAGGCAGTGCAGTTATACTACAGATAAAAGGCGCCCTCACCGGGCGCCTCTGTCATTTTCATCATATATGAATGTGCTATATCAATGGAGCAGCGTTATGTCACCTGCCTTCCTGAACGGCCTGCCGTTGGCATACTTGCCCTCCACGAGCCATACATAGACTCCCTGCTGGCAGCGCGTGCCCTTGTAATAGCCGTTCCATGGCCTGTTGATGTCAAAGGTCTCAAAGATCAGCGTACCCCACCGGTTGAAGATCTGCATATGGTATTCAAGCACGGTCTCCCTGATTGGCGGGAAGAAGAACATATCCATCTCTTCACCGCTGCTGGGCAGCTCATCAATCTCTATCGGACCGTCAGCGTTGGGCTTGAAGACAGTGGCAAAGACCAGGTCTCCGAAAGGCTCTACGGTCACGCCGGGCGACTTAACGTAGGTGTCATAGCACCCGTTCTCAGAGTAGGCATGGAGGGTGATGTCATAGATGCCCTCGGTGGTGTACCTGTGGAACGGATCGCGTACATGCGACGTGTCGCCGTCACCAAACTCCCAGATAAAGCTCGAACCACCATCTGTGAGGTTGAACATCCTCACCTCCTCATCATTGACATATACCTTTGGCGGCGAGACATCAAAGTAGGCCCTGGGTGTCGCATAGACATTGACTATCCTTGACCTCGAGGCATTCCCGCCCGGACCGGTGACATACAGCGTGATCTGGTATGTGCCCGGCTGTACATAGGTGTATGTCGGGCTGGCAGCATTGGATGTGTACCCGTCACCAAAGTCCCAGTAGTATGTTGTGGCATACAGCGAGGTGTTGTTCGGTGAAATCCTCCACGGATTACAGCCTGACGGTATCGAGTCAAAAGCCGCAATCGGAGGAGCAGGTATAACCCTTACCAGGTGAGTCACCTCCTCCGTGCAGACGCCGTTGCTGACCGTCAGGCTCACGTTGAAGTCGCCCGGGGCAGCATAGGTATGAACCGGTGACTCCGTCGGCGATGTGTTGCCGTCAGCAAAGTTCCACAGCCAGTTCCATGTGCCGGCATTCGTGTTGTTAGTGAAGGTGACGGTGGCAGCCGGATATACCTGCGATGCCGGCGTGGCAATAAATGCAGGTACCGGCTTCGGATAGACAACCAGCGGCACCGTGGTCTCACTGATGCAGCCGAAGAACGATTCGGTCTTCAGCGTGACATCGTAAGTCACCGGGGCAGTGGTATTGTTGTAGTATATATGGCTGATGACATTCGAACCGGTCTCCACGTTACCGTCCCCGTAGGTCCAGTAGTAACGGAAGGCGGCCGGCACGGTCGAGAAGGTGACGCTCTCACCCGAACAGATAGTGTCAGCACTCATTATGAAGTCAGAGAGTATCTCAGGATAAACAGTTATGTTGTTCTCCATCGTTGATACACATCCGTTGGCCGAGGTGACCTCCAGCCTGACCGTATAGAATGCCAGGGTAGGTCCGAGGTTCGGATATGTATGCGCAGGACTGACCTCTGTCGAAGTCTGTGTGTCGCCAAAGTCCCAGAGGACTGACACATAACCCGAGGATCCGTTGGTGAAGTTGACTGTCAGCGGCTGACAACCCGATGGATTATCGACTGTGAACATGGCAACGGGCCTTTCAACCTCAACCACCAGCGTGTCAAGCCCTGTGCATCCCTTGCTGTCGGTCACCTGGTAGATCAGCCTGTAATAGCCGGCCATAGAGGTGTTGAACACAGGATTCTCGATGTTGTACTGGCTCAGCGGACCGATATCCCCGTACCACCTGTGGGTGGTGTAGGTCAGCGATCCTCCTGCCGGGTTGCCATGCAGCTGTGTGGGCACGCCACCGCATACCAGCAATGTATCAACAGGTGCTATCTGTGCCGTCGGCCATGCGTTGACCGTCAGCAGCGCCTCGCGGGTGTAGTAGAGCCCACAGGGACCGGTGATCTCAAGTCTGTACAGCCATCCGTTCATCGCGGTGGTGGTGTTCATCAACACCAGCTGCGGCGTCTGGGTGCCCTGGTAGAGAGCTCCGTCACTCAGGCTATTCCAGCCCGAGCCTTCATTAACCTGCCATACGGTGGTCTCTCCCGCTCCGGTGTTGAACACCTGCGAGAAGAAAATGGCGCCTGTCAGGTCACATACCTC
>JBHEOU010000239.1:0-2595 GCA_046260645.1 Bacteroidales bacterium
GCTGGTATCTTGTAGATCTTCCGGGCTACGGTTATGCCCGCCGGTCACAGAAGCTGAGGAGCGAATGGGAGAGGCTGTTCATCACATACGTAACCAAACGTGAAAATCTCATTTCCCTTTTTGTGCTCATTGATGCACGTCATGAGCCAATGGCATCTGACCTGACGTTCATGGAGAGGCTGGCGACGGCCGGCGTGCCCTTCGTACGGGTGTTCACCAAGAGCGACAAGGTCTCGGCAGCCGAAGCCGGAAAGAACAGGGCCCTTCATGACAGGGCCATGCTTGAGAGATGGGAGAGCCTGCCTCCCTCCTTCGTAACCTCCGCCGCGAAAGGCACCGGAAGGGAGGAGCTGCTCGAATATATTAGTGAAAACATGATATTTTTCAAAAGAGAAAAATGATTTAACCCATTAATATTAATTTTGAAGCATCATTCAGTGATAACCACCTTAAAACTCCATATATGATCGGCAGAGCTCCCTTTAAGATCTTTTCATGCACTTCATCGTTAAGCATAGCTGAAAAAATAGCGGACCACCTGGGCATAACCCTTGGCAAAAGTTCTCTTCTGAGCTTCAGCGATGGTGAGTTCCAACCCTGTTTTGACGAGTCTGTCAGGGGGTGTCATGTATTCATAATCCAATCGACCAATCCGCCTGCCGAGAACCTCATGGAGCTCCTCCTGATGATTGATGCCGCCAAGAGGGCATCAGCCTATAAGGTCAATGCCGTCATCCCCTATTACGGTTACGCGCGCCAGGACCGCAAGGACAGGCCGCGGGTGTCGCTGGGGGCCAAGCTGACGGCTGACCTGCTGACCAAGGCGGGTGTTGACCGCATCATCACCATTGATCTTCATGCTGACCAGATCCAGGGTTTCTTCGATGTGCCGGTTGACCACCTGTTCGGCTCTGCGCTCTTCGCACCCTATATCAGGAACCTCAACCTCCCCAACATGTCAGTGTCGGCTCCTGACATGGGAGGCTCGAAGAGGGCCAATGCATATGCACGGTACCTGCAGTGCGAGCTGGTGCTCTGCTACAAGCTGAGAAAAAAACCGAACGTGGTGGAGGAGATCTCGGTCATCGGTGAAGTGGAAGGACGACACGTAGTCATCATTGATGATCTTGTTGACACGGCAGGCACACTCAGTTTTGCCGCCACGGTGATGAAAGACCGCGGAGCCCTCAGCGTCAGGGCCGTGGCAACACACCCCGTGCTCTCGGGAGACGCCATAGAAAAAATAGACAGGTCACCTATCGAGGAGCTGGTTGTAACAGACAGCATACCCATGACAGGGCATTCACCTAAAATCAAGATACTTTCCGTGGGCGAGATCTTCGCTGAAGCAATAAAAGCGGTCTATACCAACAGCTCCATCAGCACAGGTTTTGTATTCTAACCTTTTTAGCTATATTTGCAGGCCAATTTTTTTGAAAATGTCAAACGTGTGATGGGAGGTTGCCGGGCAAGTAACCTTGAGTAACACAACAAATTAAAGACTAATGAAGAGTATTGAGATCAAAGCCGTCTCACGCGATCAGTTCGGAAAAAAGAGTTCTAACAGCCTTCGGGCAGAGCGTAACGTGCCTTGTGTCATGTACAGGGAGAAAGAAAATCTGCATTTTTATGCACATGAGAACGCTTTCCGCGGGCTGGTTTACACCCCTGAAGTATTTCTTGTCAACCTCATTGTTGACGGAGAAAAATATAATGCCGTCATGAAGGATCTTCAGTTCCATCCTGTCACTGACAGGCTCCAGCATATTGATTTCATGCAGGTGACTGAAGGCAAGCCGGTAGTAATGGATATACCGCTGCAGATCACGGGTGAGTCATCCGGTGTGAAGGCAGGCGGTAAGCTCAGGCTCAAGCGCAGGACTCTGAAGGTAAAGGGACTTCTTGAAGACCTTCCGGAGCATCTTTCCATTGATATAACAAACATAGGTATCGGCCAGTCTGTCAAGATAGGCGATCTCTCCTACGAAAAGCTCGAGATCATTGACAACAAGCGTGCAATGGTTGTATCGGTTGAGATATCAAGGGTTACCATCACGGAAGAGGACCTTGTTGCTCCCGAAGCTGAAGGTGACGCTGAGGCTGAGGCTCCTGCTGAAGAGTAGGAATAACCCGCAAAAGTAACGAATGAAATACCTTATCGCCGGTCTGGGTAACATAGGCGAGGAGTACGAAAACACACGGCATAATATCGGATTTATGGTGCTGGATGCTGCTGCGGCTGCATCCGGCATCTCTTTTTCGGACCGCCGCTACGGCCTCGTGGCCGAAATGAAATACAAAAATGCCCGGCTGATCCTTCTCAAGCCTTCCACCCTGATGAACAGAAGCGGCAATGCGGTTCGTTACTGGATGCAGAAAGAGAAGATAGAACCGGAAAACCTCATGGTGATAACAGACGATATTGCCATCCCCACCGGCAGCATCAGGCTCAGGGCAAAAGGCGGGGCCGGCGGACACAATGGCCTCTTGAGCATTAACGAGATGCTCGGATCTGATGATTATGCCCGTCTCCGAATCGGGATAGGCAATGACTTTCCCAGGGGAGGACAGGTAAATTATGTGCTTGGCGAATGG
>JBHEOU010000024.1:0-3322 GCA_046260645.1 Bacteroidales bacterium
TCAACGAACAGGGAGCGGAGGTATTCAACTTCGGGAAGCATAAGGGCAAGCCCGTTGAGCTGGTTCTGAAGGAGGAGCCTTCTTATTATTCCTGGATGATGAACGGCGACTTCCCGATGAACACCAAGCAGGTGCTCACCGCAATAAAACTGCGCTCATTCGGGAAAGCCTGACACCAGTATGAAAATAATCTGCGTTGGCCTTAATTACCGGAAGCATGCAGCCGAGATGAATCGCCCGGTGCCGGCTGAGCCGATGATATTTCTCAAGCCAGACTCGGCCATTCTTAAAAAGAATAAGCCCTTCTTTATCCCTGACTTTTCCGAAGACCTCCAGTACGAGGCGGAGATCGTTCTGCGCATCTCAAAGCTGGGGAAGGGCATCGCCGCCACCTATGCCGGTCGTTATTTTGATGCCCTGACGGTGGGGATTGACTTCACGGCGCGCGACCTGCAGAATAAGTTCTCAAAGGCCGGCCACCCGTGGGAGCTCTCAAAGACCTTCGACGGCTCTGCGCCGCTGGGTACCTTCATTCCAAAGGAGAAATTCGCCGATATGGCAGATATCAGCTTCACCCTCGACATTAACGGTGCCCGAAGGCAGAGCGGCAATACATCAGATCTCATCTTTTCATTCAATGAGATAATATCTTATGTATCAAGATTTTATACCCTGAAGACCGGAGACCTGATCTTTACAGGGACTCCTTCGGGCGTTGGCCCCGTTCAAAAAGGGGATAACCTGGTTGCTTCACTCGAGGGTGAGACCGTGCTGGATTTTTTGTCAAATAGCGCCGGCGGCAAGCCCTGCTCCGTGTCGCTTTATTGAACCGATCAGCCTGCGGAGATCATTTTCATCAGTCATGGCGTTCATCAGTGCGGTACGCAACCAGATGGTCCCTTCAAGCTCCGTCTGGACGAGGTAAAACTCACCGCTCTTTACAATCTCCTTTCTGATAAGCCTGTTCAGATCATTAAGCTTTCCGGTGCTGCATCTGGCAGGAGCGTACCTGAAACAGACGATATTTGATTCAGGAGTCACTGCAAGCTCCATCTCGCTCTCAGCCCTGATTGCTTCAGCGAACCACAACCCAAGGTCATAACGGCTGTCGATATACCTGCCCAGAACCTTGTCGCCGTAGTATTTTATCACTGCCCAGGCCACGATCCCAAGCGCGCTTTTAGTGCACTCAAGTGTTCTTTTGGCCCCATTGAACCATTCATTCTCGTCCTGTTTGTCAAACAGGTAGCCTGCTTTCTGGGCAAATGTCTCATAGGATCTTTTTCCGTCACGGAAGAGCACCATGGTGTTCAGTCCGGGTGTCAGCAGCATCTTGTGAAAGTCGAGGACCACGGAATCAGCCGCTTCGATGCCTCTGACCAGGTGCCGGTATTTGTCTGAAAAAAGAACCCCGAGTCCGTGGGCCCCGTCAACATGAAACCAGATATTGTTCTCACGGCAGAAAGCACCTATTTCCTCAAGATTATCATATGTACCGGTTGCCGTTGAGCAGGCGTTGGCAGCCACGCATATCACCCTGACGCCCTTCTCCTCCGCCTTCTGCTTTGTCTCCCTGAGGAGCTTCGTCTGCATGGCGAAGCGGCTGTCATTTGGAATGCGTATCACCGATCCCTCTCCAAGACCTATCACCTTTGCATTGCGCGAGACACTGTAATGCGACTGGTCGGAGATGATGATTCCAACCGGCCTGTCGTGTCTCACACCCTCTTCCCAGATGTTGTACTCACTCATCGCCTGGCGTGCTGCAAGGAGTCCTGTCAGGTTTCCGGCACTACCTCCATGGGTGAAGATTCCGTCAGCCTCATTGCTGAATCCGACGAGCCGTGCCATATACCTTATGACGTTACGCTCTGCAGCCATGGATGCCGGTCCCATCTCGTATACGGCTACCCCGTTGTTAAGCAGTGTTGTGCACATCTGGGCGATGATGCCCGCCGTAAGGGGAGGAGTATTCTGATGCCCTACAAAACGGGGGTGGTGCAGGTGGTTCATGCTGGCAATGACCTTTCGGACGAAGCCGCTAAGCGGCAGATCGTTATTGGCCGGGTTGTCAAAAGAAAACTCCTCAACAAGGTCGTCAGGCTCAACATCCCTGAGAACCGGCATATCACTGCGCGAGGCAGCCTCTCTGAGGTAGTCGGCAAGAATATCTATCAGCTCATGACCCTGGCTGCGGAACTCTTCACTGTCATATGTGTGGTTAAGGCCTTTTGCTGTCATAAAATATCAATTATTGTCATTAATAACATCATCTGCGTGCATGATTCTGCCAACAGGATATAACCTTGTCCTTTTCTCGAGCTCGGATACCGGTGTGTTCTGGTACAGCCACTGAAGCTGAACTACGGGGTCGGCGGCCATTCTCTCATCCTCGTTTCGTGCCTTGTCAAAGGCAGCCCTCAGAACGGGGTCATGGTCAAGCAGCTCTTTCAGGTGACTCTCAAACCCCCATACCGAATACCAATCCTGTCCTTCGAGAAAAGAGTCAAAGAAGTTCCATGCCAGGAAGCCTGATTCGCTCTGCGGCTCCAGCATGGTGACAATATATTTGTTCGCCCTCTGGTTCAGGGGAATCAGGTAGTCTCCCTTCAGGTAGTCAATCTCCTGTTTCACAGTACGCAATTGCACCTTGCTGTTGTAGTAATGACCCTGCGTAGCTCTTTTGGCCGGTTCATAGTTCTCTATGTAATAGGACTCCACTTTCAGGGTGGTGTCATTCTTCAGTTGTTGCATCTTCACTCCGTTGGCCTGAAGCCGTTCAATGACCTCTTCCCACGCGAAGGGAACAATATATGCTTCCGGGGCAGTCACTGTGACAGAGGGGTTGAAGTAGTTGTAATACCTGATGATATCTGTGTAAGGCTTTTCATGGTTATAAAAGCCTGTCTTACGTCCGGTGATTGGCGTGACGGTCTCCTCATACCTGTAGCCGTGGTATTCTACCAGGTCCCACCTGGTGGTATCCTGTTCCCAGTCAAGCACATACTCGCTTGCGTTCAGGGTCCGGCGATTGGCTTCAGCCCTCAGCCTGAGAATCTCCTTATGGTTCAATGAGGTGTACCGTACCAGTTCGGCTATGAACTGCCTCGTTCCCTCAACACGTTCAGGATAGGGCTTGTATACATGGGTCTCGGTCATGAAGCCGAAGGAGTTGAAGAGCGCGGAATATCCGGTTGAATAGTATGCATGCTCCTCGAAACCAATGATTGCCTTGATCTCTCCTCTATCGGTGTACTGGACATAGGGCACCATCTCATTTTTGTGTTCCGTTTTCATGCGGTTGTACAGTTCGGGAAGCATT
>JBHEOU010000024.1:3446-13977 GCA_046260645.1 Bacteroidales bacterium
ACTGTGCGCTGGCATCGATGCCCTCGGGTTCACCCGGATGGATGCCATTGTTGATAAGTACCAAGGCTACCTCTGGGCTGTGTATTTTTGCCCAGTCACCTGAAATGATGAACAGGTGCAACGGCCTTCCTGCATCGGTCATGCCCATTTCAAACAGCTTGGCCTCAGGGTAGGTTGTATCAAGCGCTTTGTAGAAGCTGATGGCCTCCTCCCAGGTGAGACTGTGGTTCTCATCATACCTGAGCGCAGGTGCGGCACTTCGCTCCTGGGTATTGAGACCCGGAGACAGAAGAGAGGGAGTGATGCTCCTGTCCTGGGCATTAAGACCCATAGTCAGAATGACCGAAATAATTGTGATACTGAGCTTGTGGTTCATTTTGTTTGTTCTGCAAAGCAGTTGGTTAGGATTGTGGCATTACGGACATGAAAAAAGGACATGAAAAAAGCAAAAGTTTTTACTTTTGCTTTTTGTCACCTGTTGGGGTATGAATTAGTCTTGCAGCATACTTTCTGCAAGGTCCAGTACTGTTGTATCTTCTATGGTGACTATTCCCCCTTCGGGTCCTTTTTCTATGTGGATCCCGGCACTCAGCCCACGATCAAAGTTCCAGCCTCCGAAATAATTCCTGACGGTCTCCTCGGACATCTCAAGCTTGTCTGCTATCTTCCGTATGCTCCCGTCAGGAAGCTTGTCTTTGATCTTCCTCAGATCTGAAAAAGTGATTGTTCGTGCCATGATTTTTAATGGATAGATTTCCCCAAATATACAAAAAAAGATTATAGATCCGGTAAATAAAAACTCCTCTTTAAGGATAATTTAACATTTTAGATTTCAATTGATTGAACATCTCTGACGATGTAGATGTCGTAATCGCCCAGGTACTCAAATCCGGCCTTTTTATATAGCTTCACCGCCGCCGTGTTGGTTCTGTGCACTTCGAGCTTGACCTGGTATCCTTTTTCCTTAACGAACTTAAGGGATTCCTTCAGGAGCATTCCTGAGAGGCCCCTGCCCTGGTATGCCGGAGTTATACCGAAGTGATGCAGGTGGATGCGCCTGCCGTCGAAGGTCATCCATGAAGTACCGATGATCTCCCGGCCTGTGTCTCCGCCGCACATGACAATCATTGCTCCTCCCAGGGCGATGCTCCGTTCCACCGCAGCCTCATCGTCGCCTCTCTCGGGCCTGCTCAGCCCGGTGGCAGTCCAGAGCTCCATTATACCCGGAAAATCGCCTTTGGAATATGGCCTGACAGTCATCCTGTTCATGACTTCTCAGCTCTTGTCGGCAGGCACCACGTAAAGTTGCCCCTGCTCTTCCCTTCTGACGGTTATTTCCGTTCCTTTTGTGATGAAGCCGGTCTCAGCCACGGCAGGATATACATCGCCGCCGATCATCACCTTTCCTGATGGTTTAAGTACGGTGTGGGCTATGCCTGCGCTCCCAACCAGTGATGACAGTTTTGCGGTGTCAAAGCTCACAAACCCGTCAGCCGCGTTTCCTGAAGTCTCGAGCGCCAGGCTTCCGAAGAGCCTGTTCGGTGAAAACAGCTTTCTTGAGAGCCAGAGCGACAGGATAAATGAAGTTATTGCGGCCAGCGCCACTATGGCAAACGCTGCAACCACCTCCCTGACACCGTCACCTGAGGGACCGAACCTGAACACTATCTTATCAATCATTACAAATGCCAGTCCGGTTACAATGCCTATGACACCCAGCACACCTGTGACACCGAAACCGGGAACGGCAAATATCTCTACCGCCACAAGGATTATCCCCATGATGAAGATCAGGAGGTGCCAGTTGGCGGCCACACCTTCAAGATAAAGCGGTGCAAAGTATAGAAGCGCCGCCAGTACAGCAGCTGCCAGGGGGAATCCGACGCCGGGCGACTGCAGCTCGAAGTAGATGCCGCCAATGATCAGCATAATAAGCAGACCTGAGACAACGGGATTGACGAGTAACATGATTATTTTGTCAGCCGCTGAGAGTTTCAGCTCCTTTATTGTATAATTCTCTATCCCGGCCCGGGCTATGACATCCTCCACTGTGGTTGCCTCTCCCTCACAGAAGCCGTACTTTATTGCTTCAAGGGTAGTCAGCGTCAATACCTGGCCGGTGTCGACGATACCTTTTAACACTATTGACGGGTCCACCATCGCCTGTGCCACCTCCGGATCACGGTGCCATACCCATGTGGTGTCACCGTCCTTCACCACGGGTTTTTTGCCGTGCGATTCCGCCGTGGCTCTCATCATGCCGCGCATGAACGACTGGTACTTGTCAGGCATCTTTGCTCCGGTCTGGTCTACCACGGTGGCGGCGCCTATGCTTGCCCCGGGCCTCATGTAGATGCTGTCAGCCGAGATGGCTATCAACGCCCCTGCAGAGATGGCCTGGTTGTCAATGAAAACCAGCACGGGGATGTGATAGTTCAGGATCAGCGTGCGCATGGAGTCGGCTATATCCACCTGACCGCCGTAGGTGTTCATGTGAATCAGCATGAAATCAGCTTTCAGCGAGTCGGCCTCATCGAAACTCTTCTTCACGCTGCGCCACAGCGGGGCCGCAATCATCTTGTCAATTTTGACCTTGTACACCAGTGTGGTGGTGTCAGGCCCCGACTGCGCCCTTGTTGTGCCGGCAGCGACGGTGGCGATGAACAAAAGGGAGATGATTTTGATGGAGAGCTTATTCATGGATTTAGTTTTAGTTCTTTAATATAGTCAATGAACTTCGTCAGAGCCTCCCGTTTACGGTCATCAAGACGAAAGTCGATATTGTGGTTCAGATAATGGATGATCTCTTCCGGAGTGGCTGCCGTGCCCTCCTTAAGCAGGGCCACGGCCTCGTTCCTGCGTTCGAGGCCCTCACTCAGAGCCTTGTTGAACAGTGACGTGAACTCCTCCGGGAGCACCCTTGTCGAAACCCAGCATGCGAAGACAAAGGGGAGGCCGGTAAGTTTTTTCCACTCGAGACCCAGATCGAGCCTCAGGGAAAAGAGGTGAGCATACTCAAAACAGCGGTCGCCTATCATGACAGCAGCCTCGCCCTGCTTCATGGCTGTGATGTCAAACTCCTCCGATGCCGGCAGCCACTCAAATTCGCGCTTCCACGAACTGGCGGCCAGGATGCGGCAGAGGGTCACCGAGCTCCTCGACCGGTAGTCGAGGTAAATCGTTGTTATCTGATCAAAAGGAGTGTTGCTGACAAGAAGCACCGTACGCACCTCACCATTGGTGCTCAGGCAGTAGTCACTGACAATATGGTACTCTTTCATTGAGGCGATCGTGGCAACGGGTATCAGCCCTATATCGGTATCACCGGCCAGGAGCCTGTCGGCACATTCGGAGGGATGACACACCTCAAGGTCTATCATCCCTGCCACTTCGCTGTCACGAAGGCCTATCATAAACGGATAACTGTTAATGTATTTAACTGCCGATACCCTTATCTTTTCCATCTCATTTGTTCCGCATGCAGATAAATGCAAAGGTTCAATTTTTTTACACCAGTACAAAATAGTATTTTTGTTTTTTGATTCATTGACTAAATCACGGTGAGGAAATAACATCATGGACCGTTTAAAGGCAATTTCACCGGTCGACGGCCGCTACGGTGAGCGGGTGACAGAGTTGATCCCCTACTTTTCGGAATTTGGACTGATGCGCTACCGCGTTCACGTTGAGACGGAGTACTTTATTGCCCTCTCGCAGGCCCGGCTGCCGCAGTTTGCAGACTTTCCGGAAGGGAAGGAGCAGGAGCTGAGATCGGTGTATCGTGATTTTTCAAATGCCGATGCTGAGTATATCAAGCAAAAGGAAGCTGTGACCAATCATGACGTTAAGGCCGTGGAATATTTTGTCAAGGAGAAGGTGGGGGCGCTTGGTCTCCGCCAGTGGAGTGAGTTTGTGCACTTCGGCCTCACCTCGCAGGACATAAACAACACTGCCATGCCGATGGCTGTCAGAGACTCGGTGAGGGAAGTGATGATACCCATGCTGGTCACTCTGCGCGAAATCCTTGAAGCCATGGCTGAGGAGTGGGCTGATGTACCTATGCTGGCCCGCACGCACGGTCAGCCGGCAACGCCCACCAGGCTGGGGAAGGAGCTGGCGGTCTTCAGCGAGAGGATCGACGCTGAACTGATGACCCTGATGATGACAAAATACAGCGGCAAGTTCGGTGGCGCCACCGGTAACCTCAATGCACACAAGGTGGCATACCCGGCAGTCAACTGGGTTGAGTTTTCAAACCGTCTGCTCAATGAACAACTGGGTCTCGAGAGGCAGCAGACAACAACCCAGATCGAACACTATGACGGACTGGCAGCACTGTTTGACAATTTAAGCCGGATCAACACCATTATCATTGACCTCTGCAGGGACCTCTGGAGCTATATCTCACTTGAATACTTCAAACAGACGATCATTGCCGGGGAAATAGGCTCGTCGGCCATGCCCCACAAGGTCAATCCCATCGACTTTGAAAACGGGGAGGGGAACCTTGGTGTGGCCAACGCTTTATTCGGGCACCTCTCATCAAAACTGCCCGTCTCGAGACTGCAGCGTGACCTGACAGATTCCACCGTGATAAGAAACACCGGGGTGGCGGTGGCGCATTCACTCATTGCCTGGAAGTCAGTTAAGAAGGGCCTGTCAAAGCTTATTGTCAACAAGGAAAAGATTATGAGCGACCTGGAGGATAACTGGGTGGTGATTGCCGAGGCGCTGCAGACCATACTCCGCAGGGAGGGTTTCCCGAAGCCCTATGAGGCCCTGATGGCACTAACACGGACCAATGAGAAGATCACAGGTGAGACTATTCATAAATTCATTGACACTCTTGACGTAAGCGAGGCGGTGAAAGATGAGATGAAGGCCGTCACCCCATTCAACTACACAGGCTTCTGAAAAGAAAGAATGAAGAGTATAAAGATACTCCTGCAGTACATCAGGCCATATAAATGGCTTGCGGTGCAGAATATGGGATTCAATATCCTGAGTGCCTTCTTTGCTCTCTTTACCTTTACACTCATCGTGCCCTTCCTTCAGATACTCTTTAGCAGGATAGGGGAGGCTCCCCATCCGGGGTCTTTTTCTTTTACAATGAGGTATTTCAGTGACCTGGCTGACTGGTTTTTCTCTTCACAGATAGCCCGACACGGCGAGATGAGGACCCTCCTTGTTGTGGTCATCCTCTTTGCTTTCGCCAGTTTCCTGAAGAACCTCCTGGTCTTCCTGGCAAACAACTGTATGGCCAGCCTCAGGGCCGGCACGGTGAAGGATGTCAGGAAGAGGGTTTATGATAAGATACTTAGACTGCCCCTCTCATACTTTTCCGAGGCCCGCAAGGGCGACCTCATGACCAGGGTGTCAAATGATGTTCAGGAGATAGAGATATCGGTGATGTCATCATTGTCGATGATGTTTCGCGATCCCTTCACGATAATTATTTTTGTGACTTACCTGGCTGTCACCAGTCCTCAGCTCACGCTTTTCGCACTGTTCATGCTGCCGGTGAGCGGCTGGGTTATTGCCCGCATCAGCCGGTCTCTCAAGAGCGCCTCCTTTAAAGGCCAGCAGTCGCTGGGAAGGCTTCTTTCAGTTCTCGAGGAGACCCTGACAGGTCTGCGCATCATCAAGGGATTCAATGCAGAGGAGAAGATGGCCGGGCAGTTCGCCAGGGCGAATGAGAAGTACACCAACACCTTCCGGCGTGTGGTGCGGAGAGCATACCTGGCGCATCCCGTCAGCGAGTTCCTGTCGACCCTGGTACTGCTGGCAGTGATCTATTACGGGGGCATGCTGGCACTGAAGGGCACCGGCAACATGTCGCCTGACAGGCTGATTGCATTCGTGGTGGTCTTCTCACAGATCATACAGCCTGCCAAGTCTATCTCTACAGCATGGTTCAGCATACAGAAGGGGATGGCCTCCATTGACCGCATCAACCAGGTCATGGATGCCGAGGAGACCATAAGGGAGAAGCCTGATGCGGTCAGGATAAAGGACTTCAGGGAGACCATAGAGTTCAGAAATGTCTGGTTTGCATATGACCATGAGCCGGTTCTGAAAGATGTCTCGCTTACTATCAGGAAGGGGCAGACGGTGGCTGTCGTAGGCCGCTCGGGAGGCGGCAAATCGACTCTGGTGGATCTGATACCCCGCTTTATCGACCCTGACAGGGGTACTGTGCTCATTGACGGTGTTGACCTGCGCGACGTAAACATCAAGGATCTGCGGCACCTGATGGGGATAGTGAGCCAGCAGGCTATTCTTTTCAATGATACCTTTCATAATAACATCTCCTTCGCCCTTGATGAGGTGACAGATGAGGAGAGTGTGCAGAGAGCGGCATCGATTGCCAATGCTCACGAATTTGTTATTGAGACGCCCGGTGGATATCAGAACACCGTTGGCGAGGGCGGCAACAAGCTGAGCGGAGGGCAGAGACAGAGGATCAGCATAGCCAGGGCCATCATGGCCAACCCGCCGATACTCATTCTTGATGAGGCTACATCATCACTCGATACCGAGTCGGAACGGCTTGTACAGGACGCCATGCTGAAGCTCATGGAGAACCGTACCTCGATAGTCATTGCGCACCGTCTCTCTACCATACAGCATGCGGATATAATAGTGGTTATCGAAGACGGACGCATTGAGGAGTACGGCACCCACGAGGAGCTGATCAGGAATCCTGACGGCATCTACAGGAAACTGTATGCGATGCAGACGTTTTAGGCAGTCGGCAGTCAAAATCAGTCGGCAGTCGGCAGTCCACAGTCGCCAACAGGCTGTTTTCCAATTGACTGAAGACTGAAGACTGGAGACTGAAGACTGAAGACTTATCCTATGATTCCCCGGATCCTGTCATCGAGCTGCCGCTGATCGGCGGTGAATGATGCCAGGCCGGCAAGAGTTAGCAGCGTGTCACACGCCAGCTCTCCCTTCACGATCCTCTCCTTCCACGATGCAAGCACCGGTATCTTTCCTTCAGCGGCGATCCGCTCATTGTCTTCCTTGCTCATCATCGGGAACATGTCCCCCAGTCCTGCCTCGTGAACCCTCCTGACGATCTCCTCACCCGTGGCCGGCACTTTTGAGTTTAGCGACCTGCCAAGCTCAACCACACTCTTCGGGACCTCCCAAAACTTCTCTATGCCAAGACCTGCGGCACCGTCGTTCAATGGTACATCATAGTGCTTTCCAAGCCTGCTTTCAAACAGTCCGGGAAGTGCCTTCCTCCCGGCAGCGGCCACCTTGGGGGGTATGGTGTATACATCCGTTCCGGCAAGGAGGTCAAGCTGGGTGTAGCTCCTGAGGCTGGCAGCTATCTGCCTGGTCTTCCAGTTGTTTTCAGCCGACAGCCGGGTGACCCATGACTGGGATGAAAGCACCGCATTCTCACCCGCGCCACTGCCGTCACCTATCCCGTTGTCGGCAATGAACGCCCCTATCCTTCCAAGGAAGACATTGAGGTAGTCAGGCCTGGCCACGAGGGTCACCAGTGCGTTCTGCCTTGCGCTGAACTCGAGGGTGAAATTTATCCTGACACCCTTCTCGCGGAGTCGCCTCGCTCCTATCAGGCCCTCCGGAGTGTACGGCACCTTGACGATGAACTGGTCAGGGCACAGTTCCCTGTAGCGCAACCCGTACGAGACAATGGCATCAATGTCATATGCCGTGTCAGTATGCAGCTCCACGCTGACCATGCCCCCGAATTTCTTTGCAAGACGCAGCCCGTGACGCGCATTGATGATGAAAGCGATCTCCTTTACCTGCTCATTCACGGGAAGATGCCTTACAAGATCAAGGGCTGAGGGGATGAAGTCATCATAGATGCCTTTTTGTATCTCGTTGTTCAGCAGCGTATTGTTTGTGGTAAGCGCGGTCATCTCCGCGCTCCAGTTGGCTTCGGCCTCGGTCATGTCACCGGTATCGAGCCATAGCTCGGTGCCTGTTGAACGCAACGACTGCCAGAACGGGTCATGCCTGCCTGTGACGGGAGTATCCTTTATGCCTGATTTAATGAATGATGCCAGTTTTTCGTTATTGGTTACGCTCATATCTGAAGTATTTAATCTATTACTTTACTGAGTGCCTCAAAGTCATTTCCTGAAGGAGACTGGAAGAGCTTCAGCCCGAACTGGCCTGCAACGGCAAAGGCATAATCGAGCACATCCGACTGTACGTTCTCGAAAGGCACCCATGAGTTGATTTTGCTGAAACAGTACAGCTCCACCGGCATGCCTGATTCGCCAGGCGGCATGTCTCGTACCATAACTGTCATTTTCGGGTCAATATCCCTGTGGTTAACAAGATATTCAACCATATAAGCCCTGAAAGCACCCAGATTTGTCAATGACGTCATCTCTCCCTTCCTGAGGGCCTCAATCTCAGCGCTGTTCTTCTCAAGCCATTTTTCCATGTGCGGCCTGTGGCTAATCCTGTCAAGGAGCTCCGGGGTTATAAATGCTATCGATCTTACATCGATCCGTATCTCACGCTTGATCCTTCTCACCCCTGAATCCTCCATCCCCTTCCAGTTCTGGAATGACTCCGAAATGAGGGCATAGGTAGGAATGGTAAGGATGGTCTTGTCAAAGTTTTCGATCTTAACCGTATAGAGGGTAATGTCAATGACGGTGCCGTCAATATTCCTGCCGGGGATTGTGATCCAGTCTCCCAGTTTGACCATGTTGTTGCCTGAGATCTGGATGCTTGCCACCAGTCCCAGCAGGGTATCCTTGAACACTACCGCAAGCACGGCCATGGCAACCCCAAGACCTGTAAAGACACTGCCAATAGATATTTTGAAGATCACCGATACAACAATAAGGGTTCCGATGAATGTTACCAGTACTTGTGCCACTTGCACGAACGGTTTGATTGATCTGCCCCTTGCTATCGGCTGCATGAGGTAGACCCGGTGCCAGCTCTCAATAAATGCCGTAATTGTCAGAGTGGCATAGATGACTATATACAACGCCGCCGTTTTATGGATGAGGGAAAGCCAGCCATGGTCCTCCCTAAGCATCCATGTGGCCAGGTAATAGACAATCACGCCCGGGACGATCATTGCCAGGCGCCTGAACATGTTTGTCTCCATGAATTTGTCATCGTAGGCCGATTTTGTCCGCCTGACAGTCAGTGCAAATACCCGCAAGATGATCACCCTTGCTAAAAATTTGGAGAGCCAGGCCAGGAGAAGCACTGAAAGTACAAGGACTAGCGTGCTGACCCATGAGACAGTCCCGGCTGACAACCCAAGGTTTGCGAGGAATTCCCTGACTATCATGACAGGATCAACAGATCGGAACATGTTGTAACACTTTTGGTACCGGCTGTGAAATTACTAATTATCTTTTTTTGTGGCCTCCTGTTTTGTACCTTTACGATATAAAACTGTGAAATTATGAGATCAATGTCGGTTTTTGCCCTGCTGTTCCTGTCGTTTGCGATGTCTGCACAGGTTTTATTTGATGAACACTTTACAGACCGGACTATGAGGTTTGACTTCATGCTGGCCGGCAACAGCACATCCACGAAGGTCTATCCTGTCTCCTTCAGGGAGGAGCCGCTATGGGGTGGTTCGCTAATCAATCTTACCGATCCGTTTGGCTACGGCAACTTCAGGTATGAGGTCTTTGATGCCGCCTCAGGCACACTGATCTACTCCCGTGGCTTCTGCACACTGTACCAGGAGTGGCAGACAACCGCAGAAGCCAGACAGATGGAAAGAAGCTTCCATGAGGTGGCCACCTTCCCCTTCCCGAAGAATAAGGTGAGCTTTGTGCTGAGCATCCGGGGGCGCGACGGTCTCTTCACGAGGCTATATGAGACGGCCATTGACCCTTCCAGTTACTTCATCGCCAGGGAGAAGCCGGACGCTTCACTGGCTTCGAGGATATACGGGGCAGGCGATCCCCATACCTCTCTTGATATTGCATTCATTGCCGAGGGGTACACCCGCGGCGAGATGGAGAAATTCAGGTCCGACGTAAAGCGGCTCGCTGACATCCTGTTCCAGGAAGCCCCTTATGACAAGTACCAGGACCGGATAAACATATGGGCTGTGGAGGCTCCCTCGCAGGAGTCAGGTACCGATGTGCCGGGCGAAGGCATTTATGCCAATACCGCCCTCAGTGCCAGCTATTACACCTTCGACGTAGACCGTTATCTCACCACGCAGGACATAAGGAAGGTGAACGACTATGCGGCTGCCTCGCCTCATGACCAGATCGTTGTGCTGATCAACAGCCCCAGGTATGGCGGCGGCGGCGTATATAACTACTACAGCGCCGTTACCTCCGACCATGAGTTCACCCCCCAGGTCTTCACGCATGAGTTCGGCCATGGATTTGCAGGGCTGGCTGATGAATACTACTCGTCAGAGGTGGCGTACGAGGAGTTCTACCCGCTTAATGTCGAGCCGTGGGAGCCCAATATCACCACTCGGGTAAATTTTGATGCTAAGTGGAAGGACCTGATTGCCAAGTCCGTGCCTGTTCCCACGCCGAATGAC
>JBHEOU010000240.1:0-2575 GCA_046260645.1 Bacteroidales bacterium
GCCATCGACGTGCTGGCCAACGACACGATCGCGCCGGACACGGGCGAGACGCTGACGATCACTGCGGTGACGCAGGGGACCAGCGGCGGAGTGGTGGTGATCACCGGCGGCGGTGCGATGCTCAAGAACCTGCCCCAGCTTGTCAAGTACAAGACTGCCATGGATGTTCGCCTGGGCCATCCCAACGTGCACATCTCCGGCAAGGGCAGGGAGGAGGTCAACCAGCCTATGTATGCCACAAGTGTTGGGTTGATACTGAAGGGACTGGAATATATTGGTGAGAACAGGGTTGTGCTAAACGTCAGTGAGCGTAAGCCGGAGCCGGCCGCCAGGAATATGCCTCCGTCGCAGCCTCAGCCTCTGAAGGAGCCAGTCAGGGTGCCGGAAATGGCAGTGGAAGAAACTCAGGAGGCAGATGATAATCACAGAGGCCCCGGAGGTATGTTTATGGATAAGATCGGAAGGTTGTGGAAAGGTATCATTGAAGCCACCGATGAGAAGATCGATGATAATACATCAAACTAAAAAGCTGAAATTATGTCAGAAGATCTGATGAATTTTGACCTGCCGGTAGAGCGGTCATCAATAATAAAGGTGCTGGGCATCGGTGGAGGCTGCAGCAATGCCGTCAACCACATGTTCCGGAAGGGCATCAAGGATGTGAATTTCGTTGTCTGCAACACTGACCAGCAGGCTCTCATGCACAGTCCGGTGCCTGTCAGGGTACAGATAGGAGAGGTCACCACAGAGGGTCTCGGCGCCGGCAGTCAGCCGGAGCGAGGCAGGGACTCAGCCATTGAGAACATTGACGATGTGATGAACGCATTATCAGGAAACTCCAAGATGGTCTTCATCACTGCAGGCATGGGCGGTGGCACCGGTACCGGCGCTGCTCCCGTGATAGCCAGAGCGTGCAGGGAGGCAGGTTATCTTACCGTTGCCGTAGTCACCATACCGTTCCGGTCCGAGCTGAATCAACGTATCAAGCTTGCTATCAGCGGAATAAATGAACTGAAGAACAAGGTCGATTCTCTCATCGTCATAAACAATGAGCGGCTGAGGGAGATCTATGGTGACGAGGGTGTCTCGGCCGCCTTTGCCCGCGCCGACGATGTGCTTGCCAATGCCGTCAAGGGCATTGCGGAGATCATAACCTGCACCGGTTACATCAACGTTGACTTCGCCGATGTTGACACCGTGATGAGGGACTCAGGCGTGGCGCTCATGGGCATAGGGATGGCTTCCGGTGAAGATCGTGCCACGAAGGCCATCGAGGCTGCGCTGACATCACCGTTGCTCAGCTCCAATGACATCACCGGCGCACGCAGCATCCTGCTCAACATCAAGTCGGGCATCGGTGCCAATGAGATCACCATGGATGAGCTGGGTGAGCTCACTGATCACGTCTATGAGGCCATCTCCGATGACGCCCTTATCATCAGGGGTCTGTCAACTGAGGAGGAGCTGGGTGATTCTATCAGTGTCACCGTTGTTGCCACCGGTTTCGAGGCCAGTGCTGACCTCGATGGTTACAAGCCAAACGGGCGCAAGGAGGTTGTCAGCCTGAGTGCGCCGCAGCAACCCTCTCTCAACGAGGGCGCTGCCGAGGGTGACGGGCAATATGTTGTCCGCCCGTCGCGTACCACTGACCGCGGTGTCCCCCCTCGCTCCACGGGCATCAACCAGGGAGTGATCGATTTTGAGATTGACGGAGACATAAACATCTCTCCTGCTCCTGCCCGCGCGTTGCCGCCTCCTGCCGACAAGAACGAGGGCACGCTGCGCAAGCTCAAGCATATGCAGAACCTCATCAAGAACGAAGGTCTGTCCACGAGGTCGATGAGTGACAACCTTGAGGATTTCGAGGAGGTGCCGGCATATGTCCGAAAGAAGATCGCCATTCATAGCGCCAGCAAGGCCGCAGGAAGCAAGGTGTCGAAGTTCACCCTGAGCCTCGATGAGGATAACCAGCCGGTCATTCGTGAGAACAATGCGTATCTGAATGACAATGTAGATTGATTTTGTTGTTTTGCCATTATATGGTTGTTGTTCATGGGGCCGGTCAGATTTATCTGGCCGGTCCTTTTTTGTCGCTGACCGCCACAATAGCATCTGCCGGTGTCACTTTTTAAGTAAATTTGCCGGTGATGCGCATATGGCTGGCATATATAATCCTGCTGATCGTACCCCTCTCCCTTTCAGCCCAGGAGCCCGGTAATCCGGCGGAGCCTGACACCCTGACTTTGAGGAGCATGCCTGCCCGTGTGCCGGACACCACCTTTACAAAGGGCTCGCGGCAGTGGACCCTCTCGGCAGACTATACCACCGAGATCCCGGTATCGCTTGACACAGCCTTCTCGCTCTTTCACAGATACCGGATCACTGACAAGATTTCTGAATTCAATGCCTATACTGGCAACTACGGGCTCCCGCTGTACCAGATAAACTTCTTTGACCGCGAATGGAAGCCTGACCGGTTCCTCTATTTGTATTACATGCCCTTCATACACACCCCTGCAAAGACAATATTCATGAATACACACGTCCCGTTCACGGAGATGAAGTGGAGCAATGC
>JBHEOU010000241.1:0-2545 GCA_046260645.1 Bacteroidales bacterium
GGCAGCGGACGAAGAATGAATTCAGCCATCCCCAAGCAGTTCCTCCTGCTTGACGGTAGGCCCCTGCTGATGCATACCGTTGAACGGTTTCACTCCTTTGACCGTTCCATTGAGCTGATCATTGTGCTTCCCCCGGAACATCATGCACTCTGGGACAGCCTGGTCAGGGAGTACTCCTTCAGCATAAGTCACATTGTGGCTGCCGGCGGAGAGGAGAGGTTCCACTCCGTCAGGGCAGGACTGGCAGTTGTCAGGGCAGGGACGGTAGTTATGACGCCGGATGCCATGCAGGCTGACACGGGAGATGACTCACTGGTGGCAATACATGACGGTGTCAGGCCCCTTGTCAGCCATGATACCATCTGGCGGTGCTACGCCGATGCTGAAGAGTTTGGTTCGGCCGTCCCTTTCGTGGAACCGGCTGATTCGGTCAGGGTTTTGCGGGGTGATGACAGTGCTCCCATGCCCCGGCATGAGGTGAGGCTGATACAGACACCCCAGGTCTTTCACGGCAGCCTGATATTGAAGGCATATGAGCACAACTTCGATCCCCTCTTCACTGATGATGCCACCGTTGCGGAGGCCTCCGGGGTAAAGATACACCTCACGCACGGCAACAGGGAGAATATAAAGATAACTACGCCTGAAGATCTGGCTGTGGCACACACGCTGACCAGGATGCTCAGACAATGAACCGATGAAAACGATGGACCACGAGAGCATTATCGATTATAAGAAACTGGAGGTAAAAAGGATCAGAAAGCCTGACGAGGAGATAGTCGCGCTGCTTAAAGCTACCGTCCTTGGCTCAGAGGGAGGGATGCGCTACTCCATGCAGAACACTGAAGAGAGGATTAAGTCTTACGGTGACCGGCTCTCGTTCATGGCTCTTTATAAGAAGAACAGCCTGAAGGGCGTCATCGGTGTGTGCCGGAGAGCCACACTGAACAAGGGGGTGAGGTATGACTCCACCTACCTGCGCTATCTTGCGGTCCAGAGCGCCTTTCAGACAGAAAGGGCCCCGGAGCACCGGAGAGAAAGACTCTCGCAGGCCGCTGACAGCTTCAAGCAGCAGATACTCTCCGTCATAAGGGATCCGCATCATGTCACCGGGGAGGAGAATGGCGACACGGCCTCGCATGTGATGTATGCATATGTTGAGAGCAACAATGAGCGCTCAAGGAACCTGGTAAACCAGGCAGGGTACGAGTATATACGCTCCTTCCTGACAGTAGCCTTCAGCAGGTTCAGCCCGAAGCGAAATCCATCCGTAGCAAGACTGAAGCCTGAAGAGGAGCCTGCCATGGCACAGCTCCTTGATGAACAGTACCGCGACTATTGCTTTTATACCGATGAGTTTTCGTTTTATGATCACAGGTATTATGTGCTGAGGCGCGACGGGGAGATTATCGCGGGAGCAGGAGCCATCCCGGCACAGTACAGAGTGGTTAATGTACCGGGAGTGTGGGGCTGGCTGATGATGAAGGTGCTGCCACACACACCCTGGTACAGGAGGCTCTTCAGACCGCAGGAGTTCAGGTATATAATACTTAATGCTATATATTGCCGCAAGGGCAGTGAAGATCTTCTTCCGGACCTGTTCGAAGCGGTGTGCGCCGATGAAGGCTACAATACCGCACTCACATGGCTCGATGATCACTCCTCACTCTTCGAGACACTTCGCACAAACAGACGTATGGGAGCCCTGAACAGGATGCTGAACGCAAAACCGGGATTGGTATATGCTCTTTTTACCGGTCTCTCTGCCGCGGAGACCGAGAAATTTTACGACTCCCCGGCCTACATTTCAGGATTTGATTTTTCATAACCTCTAATTACGGAACCCCAAAAAAACGCGCCACACAGACCGTAATTGATGCGATTTGCATCGTTGATCTGTGTGGCTGACAGGGAAATGGGGGGAAGAACCACCTGTCAATAATCTATTTAAACCTATGTACCTTTTTATGCCGACCTTCTACCGTAAATCTTGCATAAATAAATTGCAAGGCAAAGGAATTTGACCTCAATTGTATGAATGGGTGCATCTAATGTACGGAAAGACCGTTTGGGGTGTCAGGGGGGCTAAATGACTTATATTTAGTTTTCAGCGAAGCGTGTTTTCATGTGATCCATAAGCAGCTTCACCTTATCGCGCGAGATCTCACAACGGAATTCTCTGTCGCCCCTGATAAAAACGCACTGCATCTGCTTCAGGTCAATGCGTGAAAGATAGGAGGTATTGACAATGCATGACCGGCCTGTTCTGAAGAACAGCTTTCCAAGGTGCATCTCGAGGGCGCCAAGAAGGGATGTAACTGTCTCTATTCTCCCGGAGATGAAGTTAAAATTGGAATAGTTGCCGTCGGCGGAGATGAACATTACATCGGCGGGGTCAATGAATGTCACCCCTGTAACGCCTCTGAAAATAAGTATTCTTTCGTTGCCAAACAAAGCCTCTGAACGATCGGAGGCCCCTTTATGGTCGTTCTGCCTGAACCGCTGCAGGGTCTCCTGAAGACGGTCGGGGTCAATGGGCTTGAGC
>JBHEOU010000242.1:0-2001 GCA_046260645.1 Bacteroidales bacterium
ACCGGATACTCAACCCTTCAACAGCACCGGAGATTTGGGAAGAGTGCACTGACCTGCTCCAAAAACCCGAATACTCGGCCCGCGGGCTGATAAAAAAATTCAACGTCGAGGTGATCTGCACCACCGATGACCCCGTGGATAACCTGGAGCATCATAGAAAACTGAAGAACAGTGGTTTTGAAGTAAAAGTCCTCCCTGCCTGGAGGCCTGACAAGGCCATGGCCGCGGAAGATCCCGGAAAATTCAGAGACTATGTCAAAACGCTCTCAGAAGCATCAGACACTGAGATTAAAGGTTTTGAAACGCTGATTGAAGCCCTGAGAAAAAGACATCAATATTTTGCCGAAGCCGGCTGCGTTCTCAGCGACCATGGAATAGAACAGTTTTATGCAGATGACTGCACCGTAAGAGAGGCAGACATCATCTTCGCGAAATTAACTTCGGGAACCACCCTGAGCCGCGAGGAGGTGTCAAAGTTCAAATCGGCCATGCTTCACGAACTGGCAGTGATGGATGCTGAGCGGGGCTGGACACAGCAGTTCCACTACGGCGCCATCCGCAATAACAACAGCCGTATGCTGGCCAGGCTCGGGCCTGACACCGGCTATGACTCGATGGGCGATTTCACGGTGGCAAAAGATCTTGCCAGGTTCCTTGACCGGCTCGACTCCGCCGGCAGGCTGACAAGGACCATCCTCTATAACCTCAACCCGAGAGATAACGAACTGATTGCGACAATGATCGGCAACTTCCAGGACGGCAGCGCCCCCGGAAAGATCCAGTTCGGTGCCGGTTGGTGGTTCCTTGATCAGGAGACTGGCATGACCAACCAGCTTAACACCCTCTCTCTGATGGGCCTGCTGAGCAGGTTCGTAGGGATGCTCACCGATTCGAGAAGCTTTATCTCATACCCCCGGCATGAATACTTCCGGAGGATTCTCTGCAATATGCTCGGTGAAGATATTGAAAAGGGAAAGCTTCCGGAAACGGAGACAGACACCATTGGAAAGATGGTAGAGAACATCTCATACCACAACGCAAAAAATTACTTCGGTTTCTGAACCATATAAGAGAGAAAATATGTCCGGTTTTACGCGTATTCAGGTCGCACTTGCGATGGAGGAGACAGGCCTTGTGCCCCTCTTTTATCATCATGACGGAGAGTTATGCAAAAAGGTTATCTCTGCATGTCATGACGGCGGCGCAAAGGTCTTCGAGTTCACCAACAGGGGCGACTTCGCACATGAGGTGTTTGCCTCGGTGAAGAGGTGGGCCGGTGAAAACTGCCCGGGAATGATGATAGGTGCAGGCTCTGTCCCTGATGCTCCCACTGCAGCAATTTTCATACAGATGGGTGCTGACTTCATTGTCTCTCCGGTACTTAATCCCGAAGTGGCGAGAATCTGCAACAGGAGGAAGGTCCTGTGGATCGCGGGATGCGGCACGCTCACTGAGATTTCCCAGGCCGAGGAACTCGGTGCCGAGATAGTGAAGATCTTTCCGGGAAACGCCGTCGGCGGACCCTCTTTCGTCAAAGCGGTTAAAGGACCATGCCCGTGGACCAGCATAATGCCTACCGGCGGTGTTGACCCATCGGAGGAAAACCTTGAAAAATGGTTCACCGCCGGCGTGACATGTGTCGGGATGGGCTCAGCACTTATCACCGATAAAATTTTAAAGACCGAAGACTGGAAGGCCATAACCGTCAAAGTGAGAGAGACACTTGCCGTGATCAGGAAAATCAGGACAGCAGCCGCCTGACCAGTCCGGTGAGCACGTTCATTTATATAAATATCAAAACCTCAAAACAATACTATGCCTGCACAAACCACTGATACCAGAATGACAAACTACAGGTGGGCCATCACCGGCCTGTTGTTCTTTTCCGTAGCCATCAACTACATGGACCGTCAGGTTCTCTCACTGACATGGAAGGACTTTATTGCACCTGAGTTTCACTGGACCAACAACGACTACGGCACAATTACAGGTCTCTTCTCA
>JBHEOU010000242.1:2188-2538 GCA_046260645.1 Bacteroidales bacterium
CGGCAATCAAAACCACTGCCGAGTTTTTCCCGAAAAAGGACAGGGCATTCTCAACCAGCATCTTTAATTCAGGAGCACAGATAGGTGCCCTCATCGCCCCGATATCAATACCCGTTGTTGCAGCTAAATGGGGATGGGAAATGGCATTTATTGTAATCGGCGCCATAGGCTTCATATGGATGGGATTCTGGATCTTCATGTATAAGAAACCTCATGCTCACCCGCGTGTAAACAAAGCAGAACTCGACTACATCAATCAAGATACAATTGCAGAGACAAAAGCAAACAACAATGTAGAAAAGATAGAGAAGAAGATGTCATTCAGGCAATGTTTCAGGTACAAGCAGACC
>JBHEOU010000243.1:0-2527 GCA_046260645.1 Bacteroidales bacterium
GCCTCTGCCTGTCTGGTCAGTGGTGGGCTGTGCCGTCTGTGCCGTGGCAAGTGCCGTCATAGCTATAAAGGCTGCCACCGTAAAAAATAGTCTTGTTTTCATGAGTAATTGATTTTAATTATTGATTGATTTAATTGTTTCCTGTCTTCAATTACTCTGATGTATGCAGGAGGGAAAGGTTTAACGGACGGACAAAAGAAATCAATAAAAAATATCCTATAACTTGACATTTCTGATTCTCAATGCATTCCATACAACCGACAGAGAGCTGAAGCTCATCGCGGCAGCAGCTATCATCGGGTTCAGCAGCGGACCGCCAAAAAGATGGAGGGCGCCCATGGCTACGGGGATGCCAAGAATATTGTAGAAGAATGCCCAGAAGAGGTTTTGCTTTATATTACGAATTGTGGCCTGACTCAGCCTTAGTGTTTTCACCACATCACCAAGGTCGTTCTTTATAAGTACGATATCGGCCGCCTCCATGGCCACATCGGTTCCTGAGCCGATAGCTATGCCCACGTCTGCTGTTGCCAGGGCCGGAGCGTCATTAACGCCATCGCCAACCATGATGACTGTTTCTCCCCTTGCGTGGATTTTTCTGATTTCTTCGGCCTTGTCTCCCGGCAGCACACCTGCTATCACATTGTCTATGCCTGCCTCCCTGGCGATATGCCTGGCGGTCTGTTCTCCGTCCCCTGTTATCATCACAACCTCAATGCCCATCCGGACCAGATCCCTTATCGCCTCTGCGGATCCGGGCCGGAGGGTATCGGCAACGCTTATAACACCTTCACATTTCCCGTTGGCAGCTACATAGAGTATTGTCTTTCCTTCGGCGGCCAGACGCTCTGCAGCCATGTCAGTCCCTGTTGTATCGACCTTTCTCTCTACCATCAGCCGCCTGTTGCCTGCAAGGATATGGGTTCCGTTTGCAAAGGCTTCCACTCCATAACCCGGCAGTGCCGTGAACCTATCGGGTATGGTGAAAGCAATCGCGGCAGCCGCGGTATGTTCGTTCACTGCCTTGGCCACAGGGTGTTCTGACCGGGCTTCGGCTGATGCCGCGATTGAAAGCAATCTTTCGGTATCTGATGATGCTTCCGGAACGATGTCTGTGACCACGGGCTTGCCGGTGGTTATAGTACCTGTCTTATCGAGCACTGCCACAGTGGCTTTCCTTGCCGTTTCAAGTGCCGCGCCACTCTTAACTAAGATGCCCTGGCGTGCACCCCTGCCGGTACCTACCATCACAGCCACAGGAGTGGCCAGTCCAAGAGCACATGGGCAAGCTATGATGAGCACGGAGATGAGGACCGTGAATGATAGACGGAAGTCGCCTGTTCCAATCATCCAGCCAGTGGCTGCCATCACGGCCAGCGCGATGACAACAGGAACGAAGATGCCGGAAATCTTGTCAGCCAGCCTGGCGATGGGCGCCTTGGAGCCCTGTGCCTCCTCCACGAGCCTGATTATCTGGGCCAGGGTGGTTGCGCTTCCCACGCGGGTGGCTCTGCAGACGATGGAGCCGTGCAGGTTGATGCTTCCTCCGGTCACCACGGAGCCTTCAGTCTTCTCTACCGGTATGCTCTCTCCGGT
This sequence comes from Bacteroidales bacterium, assembly GCA_046260645.1. Lineage (GTDB taxonomy): Bacteria > Bacteroidota > Bacteroidia > Bacteroidales > VadinHA17 > SR-FBR-E99. Next base: position 1,597 of record JBHEOU010000243.1, read on the forward strand.
GAGCATCGATTCATTAGCTGATGTCTCTCCACTGGTGACAATGCCATCAACAGGGAAGCGTTCGCCGGGTTTGACTATGACCAGGTCTCCTACTGTTACTTTTGAGGCAGGCACCATTTTCTCCTTGCCGTCGCGCAGCACCGTAGCCAGAGGTGGAGCAAGGGAGAGAAGTTGCCTGATGGCACCTCCTGCCTTTGATTTGGATCGGGCCTCCAGGAAGCGACCGGTGGTTATAAGGGTTATTATGGCTGCGGCAGATTCATAGTAGAGGCTATGTACAAAATGACTGTCGCCGCCCAGGATGCGGATAGTGGCATATATACTATAAAGGTAAGCGGCAGCGGTACCCATGGCCACAAGGGTATCCATGCCCGGGTTGCCCCTGAGGAGGGTCTTTGTGCCTGCCGTATAGAAACTGTGTCCGGTGATGACGACGGGTGTGGTGAGTAGCAGTTGTATAAGAGCGAAGGTGATCGGGCTGGCGTCCGGGGCGATGAGAGCAGGCAGCCGTACACCGGCCATGGCTGACATTGTGAAGACCAGAAGAGGGATGGTGAAGATAAGCGACCAGATGAGCCTCCTCTTAAGCTTCTCTGACTCCGGGCGGGTGGCGCGTTGGTCCTTCTCATCATCAATGGCCTTGTAGCCCGCCCTGCTGACGGCGTCCATGATCTGGGCCATAGACGTCCGCTTCTCATCAAATTTGACCGTCAGTCGTTCCGTTGCCAGATTAACATTGGCAAAGGATATGCCCTCCATTTTTGCGGTGGCCTTCTCGACATGTGCTGCGCATGATGCGCAATTCATCCCCGATAATATAATCCGGTATTGCTGAATCGTGTTCCTTAAGAAAAGTAATGGGTTTGCTGTTGATGCTCTGAAACAATTGCTCTGCTTTCTGAAAAATATTGTTCAGTCGAAAGGTGCTGAT
>JBHEOU010000244.1:0-421 GCA_046260645.1 Bacteroidales bacterium
GCATGACCGGGCATCTCAATCTCTGGCAGGACATTTATGTGCAGCCTGCTGGCATACTCCACCACCTCGCGAACTTCCTCCTGCGTGTAATAACCGCCATACCGTGTGCCATCATAGACCCAGGGCGTCTCACTTCCGTGACCAACCAGTGTTTCATCCCTCCATGCCCCGATGTTTGTCAGTTCCGGGTACTTCTTAATCTCAATCCTCCACCCCTGGTCATCGGTAAGGTGCCAATGAAAGGTATTGAGTTTATGCATAGCCATCGCGTCAAGCATTTTGAAGAGGAATTCCTTGGGAAAGAAATGCCTTGAAACATCAAGGTGCATTCCTCTATATCTGTATGCCGGCGAGTCTAAGATTCTTACACACGGAATGGCGATCACCCCTCTTTCTTCCTTTTGCGAGGGGAACACAAGCT
>JBHEOU010000244.1:431-2022 GCA_046260645.1 Bacteroidales bacterium
TGCATCAGCGTCTGGAAGCCATAGAAGAGGCCTGCCTCTCCGGATGCAGCAATGACGACCGAATCTCGCCCTACCGTCAGTTCGTATGCCTCAGCGCCCTGGATAAGACTGTCATATCGCGCCACAATCATATTCTGGCTGGCGCCACTATTCCTCGCACCAGTTTTGAGACTGCCATAGCGGCTCCCGATGAATATTCCGAACATGTCAGAGAGATCAGCTCCGGAGGCAAAATTCAGGTCTGTCCGGATAATTGTTGAAGAGTTCAGCAGAAACTCCCCCTCCTCCACATTCATGGATGCCGGCTTTGGGATTACAGAGCGAGGTTCATAGGATTGTTCGGTTTCTCCGCCGGAACATCCGGTAAGGGGAAGGGCAAACAGGGCCACCAGTGCCGGGTATAACAGTCTCATTTTCATCGTTCAAAGAATTTCAAACCGGTCTACTACAACTTCAGTCTCCTTACCGTTAAGAGGAGGCTTGCCTCTGAAAAGCCAGAGGTTCATTTTCAGCTTCTCATCGCTGTCGGGGGGAATGTCACTGCCATAATAACGCCAACGGGCGATGATCTCCGTTTCATTGACAGGATTGAGCCTGTGGCCGTGATAACTGGCAAAATCGATCCACTTTTTAGTCCATTCGAAGATGTGCGTTGAATAGCTGCCTTCCAGGTTCATCCTGAAACGGGCCTTGTTCCCGGGTTTATACGAGGGTTGAATTGCATACTGGGCCTCCTGGTTGTTATCAAAGCCCCATCTGGAGAATTCGATATCTATCTCCTCCTCGTCGTTCTTGTAGGTATATAGTCCCCATACCACCTGCCGGTCAAGGCTGTCAGGCCTGGAGGAGATATAAAAGACATATTTGCCGTAACCGGTGTGTCTGGCCAGCTCAATCCTTGCGCAGTTCCAGCTCCCGTCACGGTATGTGATCTTCAGATGGAGTCTCCCCCGGTCATCAACCCAGACATTTTCCTCCGAGGCTGAGAAAAAATTCGGCCCCGGGCCCGCCTTGTGCTCTCCCGTTGTGGATACCACCCACTCATATCCGGAAAAGCTGATGACACGTGATCCCTCAGGGATTAAAAATTCCGGTTTCACGCCAGAGCATGTTGTCATAGTAAAGAGCAATAATAAAACATATAACCGGTGCATGATCAAATAAATTCTGCAGATTTTAATACAATTCCGTTGTGAAAACCGTTTTTCCCGCCTTTATCGTTCTGACAACCCTTAAGCCGTCATTCTCTTCCCTGATCATTACCAGGTCAGCCACTCCGCCCCGGGTCAGCATATATGCGCCTCGCAGTCCGGCCATCTGGTAAGGTATTATGCCGGCCATATCCAGTGCCTCGGCAAGAGTAGCCAATCCTTTCGAGGCAAGTGTCTCCACGCAGTGAAGCAGCGACTTGCCTGATCCGGCAAGTACATCCGGGGTTCCCTTCATATGGAGCTTGCCTGCCCTGGTAAGGGTCACCTCCCCTCCTATGTGCGTGTTGTAATCGCCCGGCGGCATACCGGTCAGGTTGGTGGCATCGCTCACCACGATCAGCCTGCCAGGTTTCATCCTCAGAAAGACCTTCATCAAAGCG
>JBHEOU010000244.1:2092-2522 GCA_046260645.1 Bacteroidales bacterium
CCTCCCTTATCTGCTCAGGTGTGGCTGCAGTATGCCCTATGGCAACAATCACTCCCGTGTCAGAAGCCTTCCGTATAAAATCAGCGGCTCCCGGCCATTCGGGTGAGAGGGTGACAATACGTATCATGCCGCTGCATGCCTCCTGCCATTGGTAAAAGAGCTCCCAGTCCGGAGGCCGGACATACTCTGACGGATGAGCACCCCGTGCACCATCGTCAGGTGAGATAAAAGGCCCCTCAAGATGAATGCCTCCCACAGCTCCGGCTGCCTCAGGAAACATGCGGCAGGCATTTGCCACAGCCTTCACTGATCTCATTATGTTTTCCGGGCTGTTCGTGATGACGGTTGGAAAAAAAGTAGTGACCCCTTCGCTCCACAGTTTAACGGAGATTTCCCTGACCGTTTCAGGAAGGAGCGGATCGGTGTTAAG
>JBHEOU010000245.1:0-2518 GCA_046260645.1 Bacteroidales bacterium
GTCCGGCTACAAGCGATATGTTTATATGTGTGGTGAACTGCCCTGACATCTTTATGCTGATGAGCTCAACCGGGTTCTGGTTGATGCACAGTGCCGGGGCATTCACAGCATCGGCCAGGCGGCAGAGGAGCCTGTTGGTGATGAAATCAGGGTTGTTGGGAGCCAGGATGACGGTGTCAAAGATGAAATTCTTGAACATGAACGCAACGATCGCTCCGGCAACAATGGCAAGGATAGCCCGTATGATATGCCATCTCAGCTCTTCGAGGTGCTGGAGAAAGGTCATATCACCATCAGTATCCTTATTTTTCTTTCTGCCGGTGGCCATCCGCGGGGCCTTGTTTAAGGGGTGTAAAGATGCTAAATCTTACGGTTCAAAACAATACCCCCGGTGGTTGACCGGGCAGAATGACATATGTTTCATTGCTGATAAAAAGATTTGATATATAATTAAAATTAAGTTAAATTTGAGATAAGGGTAAATTACCATGTACATATTTCGTAACTTGTTAATAATATTACGTTCCGGTTTAATAAAAGGGGAATGAGGGGAAATTCGATATACACTGATGCTTCCATACATGATTATCTGAAGCGTTATTTTGGTTTTGACACTTTCAAAGGCACCCAGGAGGGTATAATCAGAAGTGTCCTTGACGGCAATGACACATTCGTGCTGATGCCCACCGGCGGAGGGAAATCGCTCTGTTACCAGCTCCCGGCGGTAATGATGGAGGGCACCGCGGTGGTCATCTCGCCGCTGATAGCCCTCATGAAGAACCAGGTTGACGCCATGCGCAACTTCAACACCACGGATGACGTGGCTCATTTCCTCAACTCTTCGCTCACAAAGACAGCCATTGCCAAAGTAAGGCAGGATGTGATGCAGGGTAAAGCCAAGCTGCTGTATGTAGCTCCGGAGTCGCTGACAAAGGAGGAGAATATTGAGTTTCTCAAAAGTGTGAAAGTATCGTTCTATGCGGTTGACGAGGCGCACTGTATTTCGGAGTGGGGCCACGACTTCAGGCCTGAGTACCGCCGGATACGACCTATAATAGACACTATCGGCCGTGCACCGATAATAGCACTTACGGCCACCGCCACCCCCAAGGTGCAGCATGACATACTGAAGAACCTGGGCATCAGTGACGCCGCGATTTTCAAGTCGTCATTCAACAGGCCCAACCTCTATTACGAGGTAAAGGCCAAGCAGGATGCCGCCAGGGAGATTATCAGGTACATCAGGAACAATGCGGGCAAGTCGGGCATCATCTACTGCCTCAGCCGGAAGAAGGTTGAGGAGCTTGCTGAGACTCTCAAGGTCAATGATATCAAGGCTCTGGCCTATCATGCTGGTATGGACTCCCAGACGCGGACGATGAATCAGGATAAGTTCCTGATGGAGGATGTGGATGTGATAGTGGCCACCATAGCCTTTGGGATGGGTATTGACAAGCCTGACGTCAGGTATGTCATTCACTATGATATGCCCAAGAGTCTCGAGGGGTACTACCAGGAGACCGGTCGTGCCGGACGCGACGGCGGAGAGGGGAGATGCATAGCTTATTACAGCTATGATGACATCGTCAAGCTGGAGAAGTTTATGCAGGGCAAGCCCATAGCTGAGCAGGAGATAGGCAAGCAGCTTCTGCTGGAGACGGTCTCGTATGCAGAGTCATCGACCTGCAGGCGCAGGATACTGCTTCACTATTTCGGGGAGGAGTACAAACAGGAAAACTGCGAGGCGTGCGACAACTGTCTTCATCCCAAGACCCAGTCCGAGGGGCAGGATTTTGTTGTCAGCATGCTTGAGACAGTGCTGGCGGTGAAGGAGAAGCATAAGGCTGACCATATAGCAAAGATCCTTGCCGGGACCATGAACTCCGCCATCAAGTCGTACAAGCACCACAAGCTTGAGACATTTGGCCTGGATGAGGAGCGGGACGAACGCTTCTGGAACATGGTCATCAGGCAGGCGTTGATAAACAAGCTGCTGAACAAGGACATAGAGAACTACGGTCTTCTGGGGCTGACGCCAAAGGGACACCAGTTTCTTGAGGAGCCGCAGAGCTTCATGCTCAACGAGGACCACGACTATACGGATGTCGATGACGAGGAGGCTTCCTTCGGGGCACGCACGGCAGCGGCTGATGAGGAGCTGCTGAGCATACTGAAGGACCTGCGCAAGAAGATCTCAAAGCAGGCGGGCCAGCCACCCTACAATATCTTCCAGGACCCCTCGCTGGAGGAGATGGCGATACAGTACCCCGTCACCCTGGAGGAGCTGCAGAACATCACCGGCATTGGTGCCGGCAAGGCACAGAGATACGGCAAGGAGGTGGTGGAGGTGATTGCGAGCTATGTGGCCGAGAAGGAGATCATACGGCCGCAGGATATGGTTGTCAGGTCGGTGGTGAACAAGTCGGGTCTGAAGGTTTACATCATCCAGAGCATAGACCGCAAGATGCCTCTTGAAGACATAGCTGATGCCAAGGGCATTGAGTACGAGGATCTTCTC
>JBHEOU010000246.1:0-2496 GCA_046260645.1 Bacteroidales bacterium
GTCTGGCAGTCAGTTTTTTTCCGTCCAGCTTTACAACAAAGTGGTCACCGGCATGATTTTCAAGTCTGATACGTGTCATATGGGGCTGGCTATATCTGTTTTCAACCGTAAAGGTAACCCTGCCCGATTTTTTATCGACACGCACCCCGTTTCCATCATCTATGCCATCCCTGTCAAGCTCAAACATAAGCCTTGATTCATCTGTAACAAGTGCGAACCTGTTTCTGACCCCGTCCTTTGGCATTACCGTAAATCCTTTTTTATCCTCATTCAGAACAGCTCCGTAGGCTATCCACCCAAACAGAGGGTCTTTTGTCAGCACTGACATTGCCGTTCTGGTGGCAGCGCCAAGGCCAAGATCTATTTCACCGTCATAGAACCATGCGCCCCTGTCCACATCCTTCCGTATCCATGCCCTGCCATGCTTTGACTCCATAAAAGCCCATCCCACTGCTCCATCATTTTCCCTGCCAGGAGCCCAGAACCCGTAGTCAGACTCTTCTGTACCCGTGTTCATAAGTGACCAGGAGCTCAGGTATGAGGCATACCCCAGCTGCAGCCAGTCAGACGGATCACCGGCAAAATTAACCCCATAGTCAAGAATGGATCTGCCGCCCATTATTGCCATATAGCTCAGGCAGTGGTTATCTGAGCTGGAGGTAAAGTCGCCACCCAGCAGGAAGTACTTTGTCTCAAGCCATCCTCTTACGGCAAGCCCGGCCATATGCTGACGGTCCATAAAGTCACGTGCGTCACTTTTCCTTACAACAGGATGTGACCGCCAGACACCAACATTACGGTCATACCATGAATTTTCGTCAGGCTCTATCTCATTAAGGGTTCCGTATTTTGCCAGAGCATATGATGATTCAAATGCGGTACGGTCAAGGGCATACTCTGACCTGAATGGATATTTATCATCATATACAGCATATTTTACCTTCTTCTCATACTCACTCCTTAGCCACGCAGCTTCATCATGGCGACCCTCCTCCTCCAGGTCAGCCATTATATTCTCAAATACCAGCTCATTATAGCACCCCCATTTGTAGGTGTCATAATAGGGAAGTATATCGTATGGATAGAGGAAATAGGCTTTTGCAGTCTGATAGGCCCTCTCCAGATAACCATCGGCATCCAGATAGCTTACCTTATCAGGATACATTTTTGCGATCTGATACATATGGTAGTAGAGCATTGCAATATGGGGATAGTCATATGACCTCCATACATGCAGTATCTCCTTGCCCGTGGTATCAGGCTCCCTTGGCTTCCACTCGCGTGCCTCTTTCCAGTTTGGCACTCCGTAGATACCATACGGATATGGATCATCTGTATCAGTCCTCTGTAGCCCGTCCCATACAAATTTTTCAAGATAGTACTCCAGTGACCATATCTCCCTGTCGTCAGGAAAATATACATTTTTGGAGGCCAGAAAGGGGGCCTTGCTGAGCCCCGGGTCATCACATGCCAGCACATATCCCCACCAACCGTCAAACCCGTCAGTGTTGTCGGGTCCGCGGAGCACACTGTTCTTCATATCGTAAACCGAGTAGAGTCCGTCATACCAGAGTTCAGGATCCCTGTGCTGCTGTGATTCAACCAGAAAGGAGGCCCTCTTTTTTATAAGCGTCTCCACCGGCTCCGCAGAGAAAAATTCGAGATATGTTTTTTTCCCGTTGCCATAATGAACGGTAAGCATATTCTCACCCAGCTTACTGAAGCTCACCTCATAGAGATAGTGGTCAGGAAGGTTCTCGCCTGTGAATTTCAGATCGGTATGCGCCGGAAACTCAGATGTGATGGAATCTATCCTGTTTTTTGTATGGAGTGAAAAGCGTGCCGACAGATCCGTTGGAACTGTCATACCCGGAACAACTCTTACATCAAACAATCCCTCATCATAGAGTATCTGACGCAGGTCATCCCAGCTATCGGCCCACCTGAACCTGAATCCGTAACTGGCAGATGCGCCCTGAGGAGATGCAGGATCGAGGGTCAGACTCGTATGCTCCTGTCGCCACGTGCCGCTCTCCACGCTGTTTCCTGAAAGTTCGGAATGGATGAATGCATTATATGTTCTGTTGCTGTTATCAAAATACTCAAGGGATGTTCCTTCTTTCGGTACCACAATCATAAAGGGTGGTACACCTGAAGGCTTTGTAAAGAACAGAAATGATCCGTTACCTGATATATAGTGGTGCTTTGTAAAACACTGTTCAAAAATATATTCCGGCTTCTCACCTGATGGTCTTCTCCAGGGAAGGGCAAGTGCCAGGTCACCCACTGTAACAGGCTTATCTGATGATGCTTTCAGGGTGATATCCAGATCGAGTGCGTCCGGGGCAAGAGTATAAACCTGTGTCAGGGTTACGGGAGCATCCTTTCCTGCCACAATTTCAACCCTGCTGCCACCTCCTGAAACAGTTGCTACTGAGTCATCAAAAAAGTTAATCCAATCACCGGCCGGCTCAGTCCGGTAGGCAAGTTTTCTTA
>JBHEOU010000247.1:0-2473 GCA_046260645.1 Bacteroidales bacterium
AGTACATAGAGATCACTCCGAAGTCGATGCGCCTCAGAAAAATCAAGCTTGATGAGAACGATCGCAAGAGGGCAAAGATGAAGGCTGAGTAGTCTCACAGCCCTTTACTTTTATCTCATTTTTTTCCAGCGATATTAAAAAACAAAAAAACCGGCAGATCTCTCCGCCGGTTTTTTCTCAGCCTTATATGTTTCTTACTTGCGACCTGCGCCGGCGCCCTTAACGGTAGCCGGACGGTTGGTCCTGATGCTTTTGGCAGCACCTTTGTTTTTGGTTGCAGTCTTGGCCTGCTTCATTGACTTCTGGGCTTCACCCTTCATCTTGGCCTGTTCCCTTACCATCTCGCCCTTGCCTTCACCAGTCTGATTCTGAGCCTGCTTAGCAGTCTCGCTTACCACATCACCGTGATTCTGAGTCCTGGTCTGGGTCATGATCGGGTCACCGCTCTGAACCTGCTCCTGTACTTTGGCCTGCTCTTTGGCCTGCTCCCTTACCATCTCGCCAACACCTCCTTCGGTCTGTGTCCGTGCCTGCTTAGCAGTCTCACTTACCACATCACCGTGATTCTGAGTCCTGGTCTGTGTCATGATCGGGTCACCGCTCTGCGTCTGATCCTGTACTTTAGCCTGCTGTCTGGCTTCAATCCTGAGTTGCTTCTTGGTTTTGGTCTGGTCCTGGATAGGTTCCGAGGTCTGTGCCATGACGCCTGCACTTATCAGAAGTGCTATTGCGCCGAAAAGAATTTCCTTTTTCATTTTAGTACTGTTTTTGGTTTATTATCAAATAACAGATCAAAAATAACACCGTGAAAATGAAGCTATAATGAATTTACGGGGAAAAAGAAAAAAAATTGCGTGCCTTTTCCGGATTCGGATAAAACTCTTACGGCAATATCATGAAAGTCTGCTATTGACTTGGTGATGGCGAGCCCGATTCCGGTGCTGCCGCCTGAAGGGTCAAGCCTGGTGGTGAAGCGTGAGAAGAGTTTGTCAAGCTGTTCGCGTGACATTCCCCTGCCGGTGTCGCAGACAGAGACTTTAAACCTTCCCTCGCTGTCCTCTCCGCTTATTTCTATTCTTCCCGATTCGGGGGTATTCTTCACTGCATTGTTCACCACGTTATAGAACATAGAGAATAGCAGGGATCTGTTGGCATTGATGAACGAGAATTTACGGTTACAGTCAAGGGCAATGGTCACGCCTGCATCCTCTGCTATTGGGGCCAGTTCTTCGACAACCTCATTCAGCAATGAGCCCAGTTCAACAGTCTCATCCCTGAGATATTGCCTGCTCTCAATGCGTGCAATCATCAGCAGTGAGTTTACCAGTGTCTTCAGCCTGTGCAGTGTCCTGAGCGACTCCTCTATCCCTGCCTCAATGTCAGGATCAATGTTCTCATGGAGAAGCATGTTCTCGAGTTTGCTGCGCAGCACGGAGACTGGGGTCATCAACTCATGGGAGATGTTCACCGTAATCTCCTTCTCTTTCCGGAAGAGATCTTCGATCTTTCTCATCATCTCGCGCAGGGTGCGGTCAAGCTGGATAAAGTCTTCCGTTGAGGTTACGACAGGTTTGGCGTTGACAAGGTAGGGTGATGAGGTCTCTTTGATCCTCCCGGTGATGATACTTAGCGGACGCAGGATGCGAGCCGTATAAAAGAGGTCGGAGAAAAGGGTGGTGGCAATAAAGATTACCAGAAATATCAGGATGACCCTTCGGATGTTGCTTGCTGCATAAGTTATACTGGAAAGGCTTTTCCCTATCTCCAGGAGGTAGGTTTGGCCGTCAATCTTAAGGGAGTAGTGGAGAACCCGATAGACAATAGCTTCGTCATCAATAAGCCGCTGTGTGACTTCAATAAAGTTCCAGTCCTCTGCCAGGTCACGTCTCTCGAGGCTGATAAACTCCTCCTTTAATATATTGTAACTGCCAAAACCTCCCTCTGTCTCGGAGGTGATGAACGGTTCAATGCCAACCTCAGAGATCAGGGCAATGACCTCTTCTCTCTTATCTATAAGCTCATTGTCAGTCTGTCGTGTGTTGATGCGTTCTATGATGAGGGGAAGAAAGCCGAGGAAAAGTGCAGAGAAGACCAGTTTTGAGAGCAGGTTGAAGAGGGCAAGTTTTGTCTGTAATTTCATCATGCTCCTGGGGTCATATTTACCTGTCTGTGCTTACCCTGTAACCAACCCCCCTTACTGTTTCAAGCCAGGGAGAGGGTGCGTGGGCGTTCAGCTTTTTGCGTAAATTCTTTATATGAACGTCGATGAAATTACTGTCATATTGGTCATCGAGGGTGTTGCCCCAAATGTGTTCGTAAAGCTGGTGGCGGGCCAGCACCTTGTTACTATTAATAACAAGATAATGCAAAAGATCGAACTCTTTTCTTGTTATTTCCACCTCCCGGCCGTTATGTTTCAGCTTCCTGGCCTGGGTCTCCATTACAAACTCACCAAGAGTTATATCCGGGGAGG
>JBHEOU010000248.1:0-2458 GCA_046260645.1 Bacteroidales bacterium
CTTTACAGGATATGAACCCCTTGACACTGTTGTGGTTGTCAGGGGAACCACTGTGGCTGATGTATCGCTCAGGGAGGGACTGTTTCTGGCAGAGGAGGTCATTGTCAGGGCGAGTCGTGCCGGCAACCGCACACCCATGGCGCACAGCACCGTGCATGCCTCAGAGCTGAGAGAGCGTGACCTGACCAGGGACATGCCATATCTTTTATCACTTACACCTTCAGTTGTTGAGACCTCCGATGCAGGTAACGGCATCGGTTACACCTCACTGAGGATACGCGGTACCGACGCCAGCAGGATAAACATAACCATCGACGGCATCCCGCTCAATGATGCAGAGTCACAACAGGTGTTCTGGGTCGATCTGCCGGACCTGGCCTCCTCGGCAGGGAGCATCCAGGTTCAGCGCGGGGTAGGCACCTCCACCAATGGTGCCGGCGCCTTCGGGGCTTCGGTTAACATAAGCAGCATGATGCCGCCGGCAGACCCTGGCGCCGCTGCAGAGCTCTCATACGGATCCTTTAACACCATGCGCGCCTCGGCCAGAGCATGGTCAGGAATGGTTGACGACAGGTTCAGCATGATGGTCAGGGCATCAGGCATAAGCAGCGACGGGTTTATCGATTACAGCGCCTCAAACCTTAAATCGGCCATGGTTACTGGCATATGGTCCGGACCTGCGGACAGAATCAGGTTCAACATGATCACAGGCAGCGAAAAGACCGGAATAAGCTGGTGGGGTGTGCCCGCCGGGGTGCTGCCGGAGAACAGACGCTACAACCCTGCCGGAGAGTACGTTGACGCAAACGGCGTAACCCGCTATTACGAGGATGAGACGGACGTCTATACCCAGAACCATTATCACCTCTTCCACACCCACCTCTTCCCGGGGCATGTCAGCCTCAATACAGGGCTGCACCTCACAACGGGGAAGGGATATTACGAGGAACTGAAGAGCGATATTGACCCGTTTGAATACGGTATCTCAGACATGTTCCCATCGGACCCCATTATCAACGAATTGGATATCGTACAGCAAAAGTGGCTCGGTAACCTCTTCTATGGTGCGGTATGGTCGTTACTGAAGCAGGGAAAAAGAGTCGAATGGACCCTCGGGGGGGCGCTCAACAGGTATGACGGTGATCATTACGGAAGGATAAAGTGGCTTGAGAATCCCGGCAAATTGGTTCCTGGACATGAATGGTACCGAAATAACGGTCTGAAGGATGAATTTAACATTTATGGCAAGGTTAACGCCGGGGTGTCAGGCAGCCTGAATGCCTTCCTTGACTTGCAGCTGAGGCATATCAGTTACCGCTTTGAGGGACCTGACGATGACATGAAGGACCTGACCGGCAGCCATCGGTTCACCTTCTTCAATCCCAAGGCAGGCCTCTTCTGGAGCAACGGCAGCGGCAGCGAGGCCTTTGTCTCGGCAGCGGTAGCCCATCGCGAACCCACCAGGACGGATTACAAGGATGCTGCCGGCGACCCCGGGGCAACACCCCGGCAGGAGCGTCTCACCGACCTTGAAGGAGGATTCACATACAAGAACCCGAGGTCTGCAGTAAGCGTCAATCTCTATTACATGCATTACAATGACCAGCTCGTCCCGACAGGTCAGATCAGCAACACCGGCTATCCGATCATGACTAACGTGCCCGTCAGCTACAGGACAGGAGTGGAGCTCTCGGGAAGCTACAGGCCCTTGCCGGTGGCGGCACTGAGGATGAACCTGACCCTCAGCAGGAGCAGGATAAAGGACTTCATGAACTACTACTTCAACTATAATACCGATGACTGGAGCGAGGAGTATCTATTCAGTGACCTCGGCACCGTTGACATAGCATACTCACCCCGGGTCACGGGCTCGGCGGAGCTGGAGGTCAATCCGGTGGAACGGTTTTCATTCAGGCTTACAGGCAAATATGTTGGCAAACAGTACTTTGACAATACCATGAGCCCTGACAGAACCATTAATACCTATTTTGTCAGCAACCTGGCAGCAGCATACGGCATTGAGCTGAAGAAGGCGGGTGAACTGACGCTGCGCTTCATGGTCAACAACCTCTTCAACACCATGTATGAGAACAATGCCTACGGTGGCATGTGGAGCGAAGACGGCGTTGAGAAGACATGGGCTTACTTTTTTCCCCAGGCGGGGATAAACTATACAGCAGGTATTTCACTATCTTTCTGATTGAATGGTGACCCACTGGATAACTGACTGAATGGTGACCGACTGGATAACTGCAAACATCATCGAAATCTTCGGGGCCGTGGCGGGCATTGCCTACGTGATCCTCGAGATAAAGCGCAACATACTGCTGTGGCCTCTGGGGATCATTACCTCAGCTGTATACATATATGTTTTCGGTCACAACGGGTTTTATGCCAACATGGGATTGCAGTGGTACTACCTGGTGATAAGTATTTATGGCTGGTATCAGTGGCGCGG
>JBHEOU010000249.1:0-2457 GCA_046260645.1 Bacteroidales bacterium
GGGCTGATTATGTCTCTCATGGCGCCACCGGGAAGGGGAATGACCAGGTGCGTTTCGAGCTGGCATTTTATGCCCTAAAGCCTGATATCAAGGTCATCTCTCCATGGAAGGACCCGGAGTTCCTTTCTCAGTTCCAGGGCCGCTCTGACATGATCAGGTATGCCGCCGGGCACCGCATTCCCATCAAGGCTTCCATCTCAAAACCATACAGCGAGGATGACAACCTGATGCATATAAGCCACGAGGCCGGTATCCTTGAGGATCCGCTCTACTTCGCCGGGAAAGAGATCCTTCAGAAGATGGTCATGCCCATGGATGCGCCGGACAAGGAGACTCATATCTCCGTAATGTTCAAGGACGGAATCCCTGTCAATGTCACGAACAGGGATGACAACTCCAGCTACAATGACCCGCTTGAGCTCTTCACCTATCTGAACAAGCTCGGGGGCGACAACGGTATCGGCCTGCTTGACATGGTCGAAAACAGGTATGTCGGCATCAAGTCAAGGGGCATTTACGAAACCCCCGGCGCAACCATCCTCTATGCCGCGCACAAGGATATTGAAGGCATAGCCATGGACCGCGAGGTGATGCGCTTGCGCAACATGCTGGCTCCTGTCTTTGCCGAGCTGGTATACAACGGATTCTGGTTCTCGCCCGAGATGGAGTTCCTGAAGGCAGCCATGGACAAGAGCCAGGAGGTGATTGACGGTGTGGTGCATATGATCCTTTATAAGGGCAACATCATCATCGAAGGTCGTGAGTCACACTCCTCATTATATAATAAGGAGTTGTCGAGCATGGATATCGAGGGCGGATTCAACCAGACTGACAGCCTCGGATTCATCCGCATAAACGCCATACGTCTCATGGCTCATCATGCCATCATGGAAGCCACCAGGAAGAAAACGACCGAAGATGCACTTATGGGATAAAGGTGGCAGTACGCGCGAGGCGGTCATCAGCTTCACCTGCGGAAATGACAGGGGTTATGACGCCCGTCTTGCCCCTTATGACATCGTGGGCTCAATGGCCCATGCCATCATGCTTGAACAATGCGGTCTGATCACAGCCGGCGAGAAGAATCAGCTTCTTGCCGGCCTTGCCCGGCTCATGGAAGAGTCGCTGCAGTCAGGCTTCTCTATCGGGAAGGAGTATGAGGATATCCACTCCTGGGTAGAGATCCGCCTTCATGACCTGGCAGGAGAGGCGGCAGGCAAGCTGCATACAGGCCGCTCACGGAACGACCAGGTACTTACTGATCTTCACCTGTATATAAGACACCAGTCGTACCTGCTGGCCCGGGAGCTGAAAGCCCTGGCAGATTCATTCCTGGATCTCAGCGAGAAGCATAAGGAGGTTCTGATGCCGGGATTCACGCACTTGCAGGCGGCGATGGTGACATCCTTCGGGCTGTGGTTTGCCTCCTTTGCCGAGAGCCTGTGTGATGACCTGCACGTTCTTTCCGGTGCGGCAGCTCTCGCAGATGCCTCGCCGCTGGGAACGGCAGCCGGGTACGGCACCTCCCTGCCCATTGACCGTGAGCTGACAGCCTCGCTGCTGGGGTTTGACAGGCTGGTAATAACATCACCGTATGCCCAGATGAGCCGTGGGCGGACTGAAAGGCAGATGACGGGCGCCATCGCCTCGGCAGCAAACACCATCGGCAGGTTCGCATCGGATGTGATCCTGTTCATGTCGCCTGGCTACGGATTTGTCTCTCTCTCTGACGACCTTACAACAGGCTCTTCAATAATGCCGCAAAAGAAGAATCCCGATCTCTTTGAGCTTATCAGGGCGCGATGCAACAGGTTGCAGGCAGTGCCGGGAGAGGTGGGCATGATGACTGCAGGTCTTCCTTCCGGATATAACCGGGATTACCAGGAGCTGAAGGCTATCATTTTTGATGCCTTTGACGGTATCATGGAACTGATGCCGGTGATGCAGATTGCTCTTGATGGATTGGTGGTCAGAAGGGATATCCTTACAGATAAAAGGTATAATGACATTTTCTCCGTCGAGGAGGCTAATGATATGGTCCGCAGTGGTGTTCCCTTCAGGGATGCCTACCGGATTGTTGCAGGAAAGGCAGGGTCAGGTTCTTACAGGTTCCCTGACCCTGTTGATTACTCGCATACCGGCAGCATAGGTAATATTGGGCAGAAGCTCATACAAAAGAGGCTTGATGAGATCATGAAGGACTTCGTGCATGGGTATTCACCGCAGGAGTTGCTCACCAGAATCAAGGGGGTAGGTTAGGTGTACGTCAGGCTGAGGTCTGATGTCTGAAAGTCTGTAATATATAGGTCCCGTGGTCTGGCGGTGTCTTGTCCTGCAGTCTAAGTGTCTGACATTCATTCCCTAATCCCTAATTCTTAATTCTTAATTCTTAATTCTTCACTACTGCCTCGACTTGCCCGTCATCCGCGCCAGGGTGCGCAATGCCTCCGTCAGCCT
>JBHEOU010000025.1:0-10161 GCA_046260645.1 Bacteroidales bacterium
CATTCTACCATACTTCATGCCCTACGGGCAAAAAACCTTGCCACTCAGACCCATATAGTTTCACTTATTCTGGTTACCGAATGACCACACCAAAACTCTAGCTCGTAGAGCTTCAACTATTGTAGCTGACGGATGACCTCCCCAAACCATAGCTCGTAGAGCTTCAAGTATTGTAGAACCGGGCAATTCCCCTTCCTCCCCCCCACCCGAAAATCACGTAAGCATCGAAGTGTCCACAGTGAAGGAGGGAGGGACAGATATAAGGCGTATTGACGGCACCACTGCCGTCGCTTCACTGGTCATCGCCTTATTGATCTGGGGATTGCTCTGGTATGTGCTTGACAGGTGGACTGACTCACCGGTGCCGTTGTGGGACGGTCTGATAACCTCACTCTCCGTCGTGGCCACCTGGATGCTCACGAGGAAATATTTTGAGATGTGGTATGTATGGATCGTGGCCAACGCAATCGCAGTTGTCGTATATTTGATAATGGGAATGTACCCGACAGCCGTGCTTTTTATGGTCTATTTTGGAATGGCGATTGTTGGAGTGCGGGCATGGAGCAGGCAGTCGGAAGTCAAAATCAGTCCCCAGTCGGCAATCGGCAGTCTACAGTCATAAAATATTAAATCATTGACTATCAATAATTAAAAATAAATGACTGAAGACTGTGGACTGAAGACTGTTGACTGAGTACAGACTTTACGGACTTAACAGACTTTATAGAATTTTGAATTTATGGACTTTACAGACTTTCGACTATGAAAACCGTCATCCTCGCTGACGGCAACTACCCCACGCATGAGGTGCCGCTTAAACATCTCCGGGAGGCTGACTTTATCGTATGCTGTGACGGAGCGGCTGAAAAGCTGGTGGCTCACGGCCTTGAACCGGGAATCATTATCGGTGACCTCGATTCGGTGTCGCCGGCACTTAAAAAGAGATATGAAAAGGTGCTCGTCCAGGATTCCGATCAGGAGACCAACGACCTCACCAAGGCTGTAAACTGGTGTGTTGCACAGGGCTTCAATGAGGTGGTGATACTGGGTGCTACCGGCATTCGCGAGGATCACACTCTGGGTAACATATCTCTTCTTGTGGATTACAACCGCAGCATAAAAGCCACCATATTGACAGACACCGGTTCATTCATGGTCTTTGACCACAGCGTGACTGTCACCTCCCGCGCAGGACAGCAGGTATCGCTCTTCAGCATTGACCCGACACTGACAGTTACCTCCTCCGGCCTCCGCTACCCGCTGAACAATCTCAGACTTACCAGCTGGTGGAGAGGAACTTTGAATGAGGCTGAAGGCAAAGCTTTCACCCTGGAGTTTAAAGAGGGTCAAATGATAGTTTTCATGGAATATTAAAGTAAATTTGACTGTTACAGTATAGAAAAACATACCCCTATGAAAATTAAACTTCTCTTCCTGGCTATTGTCATTATCAGTCTGGCTTTTGCCTCATGCAAGCAGCAAACTGGCAAGAGCGCACCTCTCACCGATCATTTCACTTTTGAAGAGTTCACTATTGAGCAATTGCAGCAGGGCTATGCCAACGGTGACTTTACCGTCACTGATGTGGTGCAGGCCTATCTTGACCGCATCGACGCTATTGACGACAGCGGCCCCATGCTCAATGCCGTTCTCCAGATCAACCCTGATGCCATGGCCATTGCCGCTGAGCTTGACGCGGAGCTTAAGGAAGGAAAGAAGCGCGGTCCCATGCACGGTGTGCCTGTGCTGCTGAAAGACAATATTGACACCCATGACGCCATGGAGACCACCGCCGGGTCGCGTGCCCTGAGCGGATCACACCCTCTTAAAGACAGTTTTGTTGCGCAAAAACTTCGCGAATCCGGAGCCGTCATCCTCGGCAAGGCTAATCTGAGCGAGTGGGCCAACTTCCGCGGCAACCTCTCATCAAGCGGCTGGAGCGGGGTGGGCGGACAGACGAAGAATCCCTATGTCCTTGACCGTAACCCGTGCGGCTCAAGCGCGGGATCAGGCGTGGCAGTATCCGCCAACCTCTGCATGATAGCCATCGGCACAGAGACGAACGGCTCAATAGTATGCCCCTCAACCGCCAACGGCATCGTGGGCATCAAACCTACCGTCGGCCTCCTGAGCCGGAGTGGCATAGTGCCTATCTCGTTCACCCAGGATACCCCCGGCCCGATGGCCCGCACCGTACGCGATGCGGCGACAGCCCTCGGAGCACTCACCGGACCAGACCCGGATGACAGTAAGACAACAGCATCGGAAGGCAAATATCTTACCGACTATACCACTTTCCTGAAGGAGGACGGCCTCAGAGGCAAACGCCTCGGATGGTATACATCTGCAAGAGGCATGCATTACAAGGTGGATACACTGATGCAGAAGGCAGTTGACTACATGAAAAGCCAGGGTGCCGAGGTGATTGAGATAGACCAGATCTATGACAGAGAAGCCGGATCATTGTCATTCCAGGTGCTGCTATGGGAATTTAAGGACGGGCTCAACAAGTATTTTGCCTCGCTCGGTGAAAATGCCCCCGTTAAAAGCGTTGAGGAACTGATAGAGTTCAATAAGAATGACAGCATTGAGCTCCTGTACTATGATCAGGATCTGCTGCTTGAAGCGCAGAAGAAAGGCAGTGTGGAGTCAAAGGAGTTCCTTGATATCATCGAAAAAATGAGCCGCCTCGTCAGGGAGGAGGGCATCGACCGCGTGATGACCGAAAACAAGCTTGATGCCTTTATCGCACCCACCGGTTCACCTGCATGGAAGACCGACCTTATCAATGGCGACTCATATACTGTCAGCAGCTCTTCACCGGCAGCCATATCAGGTTATCCAAACATCACCGTGCCCATGGGCTTCGTTGAGGGACTACCTGTGGGAATATCATTCTTCGGCAGGGCATGGAGCGAACCCCAGCTCCTGGAGATAGCCTATGGCTACGAGACGGGAACGAAGCACCGCAGCCCACCCGGGTTTATTCCTGTGTGGCCTCCAGAGACTGACCGTTAAGTTCAGAAATATAACCGTGGATCTCAATCTGTGAATGAAGGGGCTTACTGCCGGACCTGACCAGCAGGTTTGACTGCTCCTCATCGTAGATCCGCGCCTTTACGTTGTCATTCCACTGAATGTCAAACAGATCAGTGATCTCCTTTTTGAGGGCAGGATCCCAGATCGGACAGGTAACCTCTATCCTGCGGTCGAGGTTACGAGGCATAAAGTCGGCCGAGGTTATATATACCAGTTCATTACCTCCGTTGCAAAAGATCATAAACCTTGAATGTTCAAGAAACCTGTCAACAATGCCGATTGCCCTGATATTTTCACTGACACCCCTGACACCCGGCACCATAGAGAGCATACCCCTGACAATCAGCCTGATCTCTACACCTGCATTTCCTGCCTTGTACAGGCTGGTAATGACCTCCTCATCTGTCAGGTTGTTGATCTTGATATAAATATACGCCTCCTTTCCGGCTTTGGCATTCTTCATCTCATTCTCTATCAGCATCGCAAGCTTATTGCGAAGTCCGAAAGGAGAGATCAGCAGGTGGTAGAACTTATCCTTGCGGTAGTTGGCCATGAAGAAATTAAAGGCCTTCAGCACCTCATTGGTGATCTTCTTGTCTGCGGTCAGAAGGAGATGATCGGTATATACCCTTGCAGTTTCCTCGTTGAAGTTGCCGGTGCCCAAAGCTGCATACCTCTGGGTGACCTCACCCTTCACCCGCGTTATGAGGCACAGCTTTGAGTGAACTTTCAGTCCCGGTACACCATAGATAACTTTAACACCCTCATCAAGCAGCTTATTGCCCCACAGTATGTTGGCCTCCTCGTCGAATCGCGCCTGCAGCTCAACAACTGTGGTGACGCTCTTGCCGTTCCTTGCCGCATTCATAAGGGCATTGATCACGCTGGAGTTCCTGGCCAGCCTGTAAAGAGTTATCTGAATCGAGGTTACGTATGGGTCAATCGATGCCTCCCGCAAAAGGTCTATGAAATGATCGAAGGGGTTATAGGGGAAGTAGAACAGGATATCCTTCTTCTTGATCACGGAGAGGATGCTTTTGCCGTAGTGTATGTCGCGGTGCCTTATTGGTGGAAGTTTTTGGTAGCTGAGCCCATCGCTCTCAATCTCAATGAACTTCATGAAATCCTTGAAGTTGTGATACCTGTCTCCCGGTATCTGTACGTCATGCGGACCGAGATCCAGCTTCCTTGTGATTATTTTCAGCAACTCGGGAGGCATGTTCCTGTCATAAACGAACCTGACGGGAGTCCCCTTGCGGCGCTGCTGGAGGCTCTTCGAAAGCTTGTCAATGTAGCTCTCGGAGATGTCGTCGGCGATGTCAAGCTCCGCATCCTTGGTGAGCTTGATGGTGTATGCCGTCAGCTCATCGAACTGAAGGATATAAAAGATCTCTTTCAATCCCAGCCGGATAATATCATCAAGGAAAATTACATACTTGATTCCGTTCCTGTCTGGCAGCCTGATGAACCTGGGAAGAATATTTGCCGGGGGGATCTCAAGCAGGGCATACCTCTTCTTGTCCGTTTCGGTGTTCCTGAGTTGAATGGCGAAATAGATCGCATCATCAGTGAGGTTGGGAAGCTTGTTCTCCTTGCTCATGATCAAAGGCATAAGCCTGGTTCTCACCTCCTTGTGAAAGTATCTTTCTGCAAATTCCGCCTGTTCCGGAGTGAGCTGCTCTTCATTGACGAAATGGATATTATGCTTCCTGAGTTCCCTGAGAAGGTTGGCATAGGTCTTTTCGAACCTGGCATTCTGCTCAAGGACGATCTCCTGGATCCTTTTCAGTGTGGCTTTTGGGCTGTATCCAAGGATGATCTTTGACTTGCTGCCAAAAAGGGAGAGCCTCTTCAGAGTGGCTACCCTGACCCTGAAGTACTCGTCAAGGTTATTTGAATATATACCAAGAAAATTGAACCGCTCAAGGAGCGGTACCTCTTTGTTCTCCGCCTCCTGCAGAACCCTCTCGTTGAATGAAAGCCAGCTTATCTCCTTTGGTATATACGCCTTGATCATAGAAGGGACTTTGGTACCAGGAAATACTCGGTTTTGCCACTTTCAGGTTCAATGTCGGACCAGCGCTGAGCTTTGAACGAAACACAGAAGATGCCTGTTTTGGGAAGTACCTCCGGTTCATCGGCGGCGAAGAAGGCTGCCATTTCGGTTATCAACGGGTTATGGCCGAAAATTGTAATGGTATCCACATCGTCGTTCTGCCTTGCAATGAAAGGAATGAATCCTTCCGGCTCCAGGCCGGAGTAGAGGTCGGAAAGTATCTCCATTTTATCGGCGCTGACGTCAAATTCCCTGCAGAAGATGATTGCTGTCTCAATAGCCCTGAAGGCAGGGCTGCTTATCACCGTTCCCGGATCTTTCTCTTTCGATTTAAGGATCCGGGCCATAAGCCTGGAGTGCTGCTTTCCTTTGGAGGTCAGGGAACGTTCGAAGTCGGTTATTTCATGAACCTGCTCTTCTGCCCTTCCATGTCTTACAAAAATCAGCTTTCTTTTCCATTTGTCACTGTTCCCTGGATTCTTCATTTGCATATCGTTTAATCAGCGGTCACCGAAGCTGGTTCCCATCTCCCTGGCCTGTTTAACCATGGGGTCATCAGAGCTTACCAGTTTGGTCTTTCCTGCCACCTCAGACAGTTTCACAGAGGATATCTCACCGTGGCGATGCGCCACCATCCTGCCATATTCTTCCCTGGCTATCAGGTTGGCGCTGGCAGCCCCAAATCTCGAGGCCAGCACCCTGTCCATGGGTGATGGTGATCCGCCTCTCTGTATATAACCAAGAACTGTCTCTCTTGTTTCCAGTTTGGTGACCTCCTGGATCCTCCTGGCAAGGTATCTCCCCGGAGAACTCTCTCCGTCAGGTACTTTGATTCCTTCTGCCACCACAACAATTGAATAGGGCTTGTTGTTGTCTGCCCGCCTTTGAAGGTAATCCATTATAACGTTTTCGTTGTGCGGGATTTCCGGGATGAGTATGACGTCACCCCCGCCTGCCATGCCGGAGTAGAGTGAGAGCCACCCGGCATTGTGTCCCATGAGTTCAATCACCATAATTCTCTTGTGCGAGTTGGCTGTTGAATGCAGCCTGTCAATGGCCTCAGTGGCAATGTTTACCGCCGAGTCAAACCCGAAGGTCATATCCGTACCCCAGATGTCATTGTCTATTGTCTTGGGTATGCCCACCACGTTAAGGCCCTCCTCTGACAGCATGTGAGCCGTCTTCATCGTCCCGTTCCCGCCAATGCATACAAGGCAGTCAAGCCCCATCTGCTCATAGTGTTCCTTAATGAGCATCGGCTTACGGAACTCGTCCTTCTTCTTACCGGTACCCTTGAAAGGTTTTTCGCGTGAGGTACCCAGGATGGTTCCACCAAGGGTAAGAATGCCAGATAGATGGCTCTCAGTCAGCTCAGAGTACTCTTTGTGTATGAGTCCTGCAAAACCGTCACTGATACCTATGACCGTCATTCCGTACTTTACAATGGCTGTCTTGCCGACACCCCTTATTGCTGCGTTGATCCCGGGGCAGTCGCCTCCTGCTGTAAGTATGCCTATGCGCTTCGGTTTACTGTTCTTGTTGTTTGATTTGGCCATCAGGGGTTCTTTTTATGCTTTATCAAATGTATGAAAAAATCAAAGGCAAAGAGTGAGCTCCTGTAATCGGACAGGCCACGACAAAATTAAAGAGTGAGCTCCTGTAATCGGACAGGCCGCAACAAAAATAACAGAAGCATGGCTCGCCCGGGGCGGGAAATGGTTACATTTATGTAACTTTATCCGGCGCAAACATTTTACAAATGCCGGCAAAGGAATCAAAACAAGCCAGGGAGATCAAACCGTCAATGACGGGTTATATCACTGATTCGCTCATCCTTCTTGCTCAGCAGCCTCTTCCCGATGACGCTGCCATTCATGATATAAGGGTGATGATGAAGAAGCACCGGGCTGCCATCAGGCTGGCGAGGCCGCTTCTCGATGAGGCTGTCTATGACAGGGAGTACCTTGCCGGGAGGGAGACCGGACGAATTCTCTCTTCGTGGCGCGAGACGGCAGTGCTTCGCAAGACAGCAAAATCACTGAAAAAGTCCAATCCCGGACTATTCCTTAAGCTGTGGGACAATGAACAGGTACAGGGGCTTCTGCGCAAACCCTATTCATCATGGGAGGAGGCCGGTGTGCAGGCAAAGGCACTCAGTGAGGTTACAGGCCAGCTGACAAGGGCGAAGCAACGGCTGAGGTTCATCGGTCTGACGGAACCGGATTTCATAGCTCTGCTCACGGAGCTGGAGAGGAGTTACGTGGGTGCCGCCGGAGCATACCTTAAATGCCGGAATAATCCCAAACCAAACCTCCTCCACGAGTTCAGGAAGAAATCCAAGACATTCCTCTACCAGCTTGTCTATTTCCGGCACCTTAACCCTTCAGTGGTGAAATCGCTTGAGAAAAAGCTCGATGCCATGACGCAGAGCCTGGGCCGATACAACGACCTGGCGCAGATCATGGATATGACCGGCTACAGGTACGGTTCAGAAGGGAACAGTGATGTGGCAGACGAACTGGCAATTGTGATCAGGGACAGGCAGGATGGGTACCTCATGAAGGTCTGGCCCCTGGCCTATAGGCTGTTTGCCCCGGGGAAAAAGCTGGAAGACCAGCTGGGCATAACCTTCAGGTAACAGTACCGGTCTTATCTTACGGAGTCCATGTCCCTGACCAGGGTCATGAGCTGCATCCTGTTCCTCACATTTGTCTTGGAGTAGATCCGCGAGGTGTGGTCCTTCACCGTCTGCAGGCTGATGAACAGCTTATCGGCTATCTCCTGGTTGCTGAGTCCATTGCATATCTCCGCGATGATCTCGGCCTCGCGTGGCGAGACCTCGTGTCTACTGAAAAAATCCTCAATGCCACGCGGCAGCTGCAACGGATCAGGAGGGAGGCAGAGCCGAAGGTCCGCCTGGTATGTAAGGTAAAGAGGAAGCAGTGTCATCTCCGCAAAAAGCAGGAAGACGAAGATAAGGGCCATCCATACCGAATAGGGCAGCAGCAGAAGCACGGCAGCCTGCGACAGGGCGCCTGCCGCGATCAACACGGCAAGATATGCCCGGTCACGTTGACCGGGTGACCCCTGACTGCCCCGGATGAGGAGCAGGGCCGCTGTAAATGAATAAAACACGGCCGCAATGGCATAGAAATATTTGAACAGGGGCATGGCTTCACTGAAGTCCATATCCTTTAAGGTGAAACCCAGACCGATGATGATTCCGAAATTGACAAGAAGGAATAAGAGGGTGTGATAATCCCTGAACCGAAACCCGGCAGCCTCGGCGCTGAACCTGAGGATCATCATCCATCCGAAAACCAGGAATGGCAACCCGAGAAGAAGCGATATGACCGACACCGTTGAGAAGGTATCCGGTGAAAGCCTGCTGCCTGCAAAGGCTACAATGATAAACTGTCCCCATATACCATAAAAACCGAAAGCAGATATGAAAATATTGTGATAAAACAGTGATCTGACAAAGGGTTCAGGGTGTTCCTCGAGCAGCCTTGTGAGCAACAGGATGCTGCCGGCAGCCATCGCTGCACAGAAAATAAAAATGAAAAGGGTTATCAGCTCCATGCCTTGAAATTCGTAAAGATTTGACAAACAGTCACTACCAAAGTAGTGCAGGGCATACTTAAGTAGTATTTTTTTAAATCACTACTAAGGTATGGAATCCGTCTCAGCATCATGTAATAGATTTGCTTCAACAAACATAATTCTTCTGAACAGTAAAAAGCAAATAAAAATGGAAACGAAAAGAAATTACCGCTATGTGCCTTCCTTCAGCGCCTCATATGGAACCGGATGGAAGGTGATGACTGACAATTTCCTCAGGTTATTGCTGGTTGTCATAGTTCTGGCAATCATCACCGGCCCGATGTCATTCTTCGGAAACAGTCATTGGAAGGTCGACTCATTTGATTTTGACGCCATACCTTTTAATATGGATGACTTTTTCAAGATCGGCGTCATTGGCGTTGCAGCCGCCTTTATGGGATTACTCAGCCTTATGTATGTCCTGTTGCTGAGGCCAGTCTTCAAATACGGAGCCAAGATGATGTTCGTTCAGGCCGCCCGCCAGATCACTCCCGACTTTGACATGCTTATCCAGGGCTTTCGCAAGAACTACCTGAACATCGTGCTTGCCAACCTCCTGGTCACTGCCCTGGTAGGGATAGGCCTCGTCTGTCTCTTCATCCCCGGGATAATCATCGCATGCCGTCTGGCATTCACTGCCTACCTGGTGATGGACAAAGGTCTTGACCCGATAAGGGCAGCTGAAGAGAGCTGGAGGCTGACCCGCGGCCATGGATGGAAAATCATCCTTATGGGTTTCGTGGCCTTCTTTATCTACATCGCAGGATTTATCTTCTTCTTCATAGGAGTGCTTATCTCAGACATGTGGATCAAGAGTTCATATGCAACCCTCTATCAGTCTGTGCTTATTGAAAAGGGGCTTTACCAGGTTGAGCCTGTCATCGTAACCGATGTTGCTCCTGCTAATGCACCCGGAACCGAAAACCAGTAAAATATTGCACCTTAATTTTTGAACTTCAAAATCTTTGCGGAGGCCGGCATATTTGTGCCGGCCTCCACATTCTTTTATCTTGTCGGTCCCCAACAGGTCGGGGGGGAAACCATAATTTGAAATAGTGTTGATGCGCCCCCATTTTTTTTTGTATTTTTATCTACTTAAAATAAAAAAAGACATTATGAAGACCAGAGGATTTATTCTTTTCCTGGCAGCAGCTTTCCTGCTGCCACTCAATGCCGAGGCTCAGCTTGGAAGCAAACTGAAGAAGAAACTTGAAGAGACTGTGGGCAAGGCTCTTGGAGAGGAGGCTGCTGAAGACTCAACCGTGCAGGATGACCAGCCGGCAGGTGAACAAAGGCAGTTCGACCTGTCAAAGCTCGGTGTTGGTAAAGTAACGGCTAAGTATGATGAAAACTATAGCTTCAAGGGTATGTTGCAGATGAAGACAGAGATGTTTGATAAGGGCAAGCCGGCGGGTGTTATGGATTCTGACATCTGGTTTGATGCCGCCAACGGAAATCTGGGG